>CAYOBT010000034.1:0-12814 GCA_964402205.1 uncultured Anaerolineales bacterium | reverse complement strand
GAGGACGAGTCGCTCAGCGCGACCGGGTTTGCCCTGGCGCAGACGGGCGAGCCACGAGAGCTTCGGGCGTGGCGAGTGACGCTGCCGGATGGTACCGAGCGCGAGCTCGATGGATCGTGGCCCTCTTGGGAAGAGCTGGGCCTGCCTACTTACTCGGGTTGGATGCGCTATGGAACCAGCTTTGTCTGGGACTCGGGCAGCACGACGGCTTCCCTGGACCTGGGCGATGTGTGCTATGCTGCTGAGGTCTGGCTGGATGGCGGCCAGGTGGGGACCAACCCGTTCCGGCCGTATCGTGCTATCATCGACGGGTTGACGCGCGGGGACCACACATTGGAAGTGCGCGTGTTGAACACGCCGGCGAACGAGGTGTGCGGTACGCGCCAGCGGGACATCGAGCTGCATGGTCGAGAGCCTAGCCACAAGGTGTTGCCCGATCGTACCAAACTGCGATCTGGCCTGTTTGGGCCTGTTAGGCTCATCCCCATGGGCTAGGTAGGGCGGCGGTGGCCGTGTGCCGGCTGGACGAACAGATGACGCGACGCGGACTCTGCGAAGGGAGATTCGCCCTTGAGCAAGAAAACTGAGAGGAACCGCATCACCATCACACCGGAACGCGATCCGATGTTCTTCCGGTTCGCGCTCTATGGTTTCCTCAAGAACCTGCGGTTCTTTGAGCCCTACCTGATCCTGTTCTTTCGCGATGCGGGATTGCCCTTTTTCCAGATCGGGATCCTCTATGGCATTCGCGATCTGGGCACGAGCATCCTGGAGCTTCCCGCAAGCATGTTGGCCGATACTTTTGGGCGACGGGGTGCGATGGTCCTGTCGTTTATCGTTTATATCACCTCTTTTATTCTGTTCTTCGCGATGCCATCTTTCTGGCCATTTGCGCTGGCCATGCTCTTCTTTGCGGTCGGTGAGGCCCTGCGTACGGGCACGCACAAGGCGCTGATCCTGGAGCACCTGCGCCTCAACAACATGCCCGATGCCAAGGTGGCCTACTATGGGCGGACGCGGGCTGCCTCTCAGCTTGGCTCTGCGCTCAATGCCTTGCTTGCGGCGGCGCTTGTATTCGTGAGTGGGAGCTATCGCTACGTGTTCGCCGCGGCAGCGATTCCCTATGTGCTGGACCTGATCAACCTGTCGACGTACCCAAAGGCTCTAGACGGAGAGATCAGGGCTCTTGCCAAGGGCCAGTTCCGAACGCGGTTGTCTGTCACGTTGCGCGAGTTCCTGGGCGTGTTCCAGTCGCCGCAGGCGTTACGCGCCATCCTTAATAGCTCGGGGTTCGACGCCTTTTTCAAGGCCACCAAGGATTACCTTCAGCCGATCCTGGAAAGCTTGGCGCTGTCGCTCCCGCTCCTACTGGCTTGGCAAGACACGCAGCGGACCGCCGTGTTGGCGGGCCTGGTCTACTGCGGACTGTATCTTCTGAACAGCTATGCCTCGCGCAGCGCCAACCGGTTCACGCAACGGCTGACCTCGCTGGACGCGGCCATCAACACAACGTTCACGATCGGTGCGGTGCTGCTGGTTCTGGCTGGCGTAAGCGCTTGGGCGCGGGTGGCGGTTGTGGCGGTGGCGCTCTATGTGGCGCTGTTCGCCCTCTACAACCTTCGGCGGCCGTTGACGGTCTCCTACATCAGCGACCGGATTGCCCACGAGGTGATGGCGTCGGGGCTTTCGGTCGAATCGCTGGTGACGACGATGCTCATGGCATTGATTGCCCCCGTGGTTGGCGCGTTGGCCGACATGCTGGGCGTTGGCGCGGCGTTGGCAACCATGGGTGTGGCCATGGGAGCCCTCGGATGGGCCGTACGCGCTCGTGGAGAGCCCCTATCTCGCGCTCGCCCGAGCCCCGCGAGCTGAGCAGGCATGTATGCGGAGGCGCTGCTCGCCGACGTATGCAGGGCCTTTGGCCTGCAGTTCCTGGATCGCTTCGATGCCTCGCTTGCTGGCAGCCCAGCGCGCTCGCGGTTCCGGACGGCCATACGCGCCTCACGGGCGTCAGGGCGCTGCGCTACCAAGGCGCCTGCCAGGTCATACGTCCTCGAGGAGATAGGCACAGAGGCCGCCCAAAGGCGGGAGTGTCTGGCCCTGTTGCTGCAGCGTCTCAGAGCACGCGGCCTGCCGGTGCAGACGTATCTAGCTGCCCTCACAGCCAGCGACCGGGACGCTTGGCATGTGCGCCGAGTGGGCTCGAGCTGGTGGACGATCACGCCTTTCGTCGAGGGCGATCCCCTGCCACGCCCCGGCTGGGTGGAGAGCAGCGAGCGCGGTGTCGCCATGGCTGGGTTCCTGGCAGACCTGGCGGCGGCCTCGATCGATGTGCGCGATCAGCCATCGTGGGATCTACGCGCGTTCGTGGAGGGTTTTGCGGCCAAGCTGGCGCGCCATCGTCCCGACCTCTTGCACGAGCTTGAGGCGCCTCTAGCACGGGTTCGGAGCCTACTTTATCCGGTTCTGCCTGATCTGCCCAGGCGTCTGTGCCACGGCGACTACCATCCGCTGAACGTCCTGTGGAAGGGCGTCCAGGTGCATACGGTGATCGACTGGGAGTTTTCGGGGCTCAAGCCCGAGCTCTATGATGCCGCCATGGCAGTGGGGTGCGCGGGCGTCGAGTGGCCTAAGGCGCTAACCGGTGGCTATGTCACGACGTTTCTTGGGGAACTGCGCGATCGAGGGGTAGGTTCTGCGCGCTCGTGGGCGTGCTATCCGACGCTTGTCCTGGCCACACGTCTGGCCTGGCTCTCCGAGTGGCTACGAGGCGGCGACACGGAGATGATTGGTCTCGAGTTGGCATACCTGGGCTTGCTGACGCGTCGGCTCCCAGAGTTGGCGAGCGCTTGGGGAGTCGAATCCCCATGAGGGATCTGCAGTCTTTGCCGCCGACGCCCGCAGACCTGGCCGCGTGGGTGCGGTCGGACGTCTTGGCGCGACCCGTTGTCTTGGTGCACGAGGATGTCAGCACTGCGAGCCTTCCCGAGCTCCCTTCTGATGTGGTTGCCTGGGCCCCGATAGCATCGCGAGGCATCGCAGACAGCCTGGGTCTTGTCCCTTGCGTGTTCTTGCGGGGGGCCTTGCCGCTGGTTCGCGAGCTACCTCATCATGCTCTTGTACTTGAGGATGCGTCATCTGCGCAAGAGATCGAGCTCGCGGCCGATCAGGCCCGGGAGAAGCTCGTGGCGGCACTGGCAGAGCCGCGTACGCTGAGGCCGCCCGAGCTGCGCTTCACCGTGGTCATTCCCACCTATGAGCGCGTCTCGCAGGCTGCGGCCACTGCGAGGGCGCTGTGCCAGCAGTCCTTCGACGAAACGAGGTATGAGGTCGTGGTGGTCGACAATGCACCCGATCCCGAGCCGCTGCGCGAGGCCCTGGATAGCGTGCTTGGCAAAGCGAGGAAGCTCGAGCCTCGGGTGCGCTTGGTTCATATGCCCGTGGCTGGCATTTCGCTGGCCCGGAACGCGGGGTTGGCTGTCGCGCGAGGGAAGATCTACTGTAGCATCGACGACGATGCCTTGGCGCGGGACGACTGGCTGGAGGCTCTTGATGATGCGTGGCAGGCCGCGCCAGAGGCCGCGGTCATTGGCGGCAAGATCGTCTTGCATCTGCCCAGGCCTCGCCCCGATGTCTTTCAGGCGGGCTGGGAGCCGCTTTGGAGCGATCTGCCGTTGCCTTACGATGCCTCGCTCGTCCCGGTTGCTGACTGGCGCGGCTATCCTTGGGGCGCGAACTGGTCCGCTCGCCGCGATGCTCTCTGGCGGATTGGGGGGTTCCCTGTGCGGTATGGGCGAGCTGGGGGCGCGTACTCAAGACGGCTTGGGACTCGCGTGGGACACATCTCTGGCGAGGAAGTCGCGGCTGCTGCAGCCATCGTGGCGTCAGGGGCGTCGGAACAGGGACGCACCGTCTTCCTGTGCCCGTGCGCTACGGTGGATCACCACCCAGCGCCCCAGCGGTTCTCCATCGGCCACGTGCGTCACACCTTGGTGGCCTCAGCCTTGCTCGAGCATCGCTTGTACCGCGATGGCCTCATCGCTTCCGAGACATCCTGGCTGGGGACGACACGGCAGATGCTAGGAGCGACCGCAACGATGCTGTTGGCCCTCTTGACCGCACGTCGCTCTGTGGCAAGGGATCGCTGGATGCGGATCCAGGCGTTGGGTCAGAAACTGTTGGTTCAGCTGGGCTTTTGGAAAGACGTGCAGCCTGGCATAGATAGGGGCTGAACGGAGCACATGTCTCTGCCCAGACATTGCCGGCATCTGAGGTGGATGATCGCGCATCTGAATGCGTTCTGCGCGGCCTTGCTCTTGCTGGGGCCGGGCTGCCATCGGTTGTCCCCCACTGCCGAGGCTGGCCCTACCGCGACGCCTCGGGCATTGAGGCCAACCTTTACGCCTGCGCTCTCCCAAACGCCCACGGCACCGTCGGCAGATGCGCGTTCCACGGGGATCCCTACCGCCTCTATGTCTCCCGCGCACGCATTGACACCTGGTTCGACGGCGACGCCGCATCCTGTCACGGTCACCGAGCCCGATGCCGTCTATCCACGTGCGAGGATACGCTACTGGCGGACGTTTGCCAATACCAACGAGATCAGCCGCTTGCTGGCTGTTGGCGAGGATACGCTCTGGGTAGCCGCGCGTGGCGGCATGACGCGCTGGAACCTGGAAACGCGAGAAGCACGGGTGTATGGCTCGGAGCACGGTCTGCCCGGGACGATTCTGCACGACGTAGCCCTGGCGCACGATGGCACCGTCTGGTGTGGCACCGATGTTGGGCTGGCTTGGTTCGACTCGCAGGAGGATCGCTGGCGACCGGTGTCACTCCCGCCTGCAGCGGGACCACGTGAGGCGGTGGCTCTTGCAGAAGGCGTTGCCGCCGCTGATCTCTTTGTGGACGGCGACTCGCTGTGCGCCGATACGCTGTGGGTTGGCGGCGCGGGGGGCGTCTGGCGGTGTACGCCATCGTTGGCCAGTTCTTCGGAAGAGGTCACGTGTGAGCCCCTAGAGGGCTTGTGCGACCAGGATGGGGGCCACTGCATGGTGCGCTCGCTGCTCTTGGTCACGGAGACGGGCGACGCTTTGGATGGCCAGCTCCAAGGCCTGTGGATCGGCACCGATAAAGGCGTCTTGCGGTACCTGAATGGGGAGCTCCAGCGGTATGCCGGCGATGAGGGTGCTCCTAGCACGTTCGTCCAGCAAATGGCCGTGGACGGGGCGGGATCGCTCTGGATGGCAACGCTAGATGGCGTCTATCGCTACCGCCCCGCCGATGGGGATGGAGAGACCTGGACGCGATATGGCGAAGAAGACGGCCTCGTTAGCCGGTGGGTCAACTGCTTGCTGCCGATGCCAAGTGACGAAAACGCAGGCAGGAGCGTGATCTGGTTCGGCACGCAGGCGGGCATCTCCCGCTATGATCCCAACGCGGCTGCCGAAGGCCAGTGGACGACGCTTACACGGGCGAACGAGCAAGATCCCCTCGCTGAGTGTGTGTCGACCACGCAGATCGTGCACGTCAGCGCTTCGGCCAGTCGTGCAGGCGGCCTATGGTTCGCCACCGATGGCGGTCTCTGGAGGTTGGTGGATGGGCAGTGGTTCCACTATGGGGTCACGGAGGACGGCTTGCCCAGTGATCGCGTCACCTGGATGACCTACGTTGCTGGACGGGGCCTCTTTTGCGGGACGGATCGCGGCCTCGCGCTGTACGATGGCGCCGGCTGGGCTCGACTCATGGCCCCAGCACGGGCGCCGAGCAACGACATCGCACGCCTCTATGCCGGCCCCGATGGCAGCGTCTGGATGAGCACGGCAGGCGCTGAGGCTTCGCGTATCGCCCGCCTTGAGGGGGACGCCTTCAAGCAGGTGCACTTTTCCGGCGTGTCGGAGCTGCGAGGGGTTTCGGCTTTCAGGCACGTCTCGGATGGCACCCTCTGGCTAAGCGCTGCCGATCGCGTGCTGCAGGTAGACCCATCTCGCGATCTGGTTCTCTACCAGTCGAACTGCTTGCCCCTGGAGGGGCGAGATCCTTTGCTCGTGCAAGGGGACGGCACCATTTGGCTGAGTAGCGACGCCGGGCTCGTCTATCGCTGGGCCGATGCCTGGACGCGTATCGATCTGGGCACAGAGAGGGCTCCGACCGGTGCGCTGTGCATGTTGGAGGATGACCGCGGCACACTCTGGATCGGCACCGCCGACCAAGGGATGTTCGCATGGAACGCTGACGAGGGGTGGCGCAATTACTCGGCCGGAGAGGGTGGTGCGCCGGACAGGGTGCTCTCGATGGCCATGGGAGCCGATGGTCACCTATGGCTGGGTACGCTCGGTCGCGGCGTGCGTCGCCTGGATCCTGCCACGGGGCAATGGACCGCGTATATGGTCGATGATGGGGTGCCTTCGGACACGGCGCTGGCACTACTGATAGATGAGGCAGGCCTTGTCTTGGTTGGAACGCCCATGGGTGCGGCTCGCTGGGACGGCAGCCGTTGGACCACCGAACGCGACCTGGAAGGGCTCGAGGTCCGAAGTCTGGCCCAGGTTCGCACAGGTAGCGGCGAGAGGCAGCTTTGGGCCGGCACCGACGCCGGTCTCTGGATGAGAGCTGCGGATGGGTGGCTGCCGTGCCCATGGCTCACGGTGCAGGCCGAGGTCGGTGGCGTTTCGGCGATTCTTCAGGGTGACGACGCAACGATCTGGTTGGCCACTGACGGTGGCTTGGTGCGCCGCTCCTCTGAGGGGCAATTCCACCTGTATCGCGAGGCGGAGGGATTTCCGCTGTTAGCCGCGCGATCGCTGGCGCTCACGCCCGACGGCGTCCTCTGGATGGGAACGCCAATGGGCATCGTGAGGCTTGACACGACTGCCATCGAGGGTGGCAGCAATCCGTGGACGACGCCCACCAACTGCGGACCGGCGGGCGTGTATCACGGGCAGGCGTATGAGGATGGCGCTGGCCAGATCTGGTTCTCCAGCATGGATGGCTTGTCGCGCTACGCTGAGGGGCGCTGGGTCCACGAGCGCGGAGAGGCCCTGCCAGAGGGGCGCGTTCATGCACTTGCCGAAGACGCCCTGGGGCGACTGTGGGCGGTTGGGTGGCAGGGCGCTGCCTGGCTAGGCGAGGATGGCTGGTCGCCGGTGACTTTTCCTGCGGATGGCCAGGGGCTCTTGATCCAATCGGTCATCGCCGACGGTGGAGCCTTGCTCGGGCCGGTCCAGCTATGGTTCAGCGTCTCGATGGCCATGGACGAGGGCACCATGTGGCGTGCCAGCATCTGGCGGTGGGACGGCAGCACGTGGCACACGTACGACCGGGGAGTGCACGCCGATAGTCCCAAGGTGCCCACCCTCGTGATGCAGGGCGGGCCAAACGCGCGGCTGTGGGCCATCACCGAGGATAGTGTCGCCTTCTACGATGTGGTGGCTGACGGGTGGGTTGGTGTGCCCGAACCACAAGAAGGACGCGAGGGCATGCCCTCTGACCATGTGGCGGCGAGCGATGGCTCGCTCTGGATGGGCACGTGGGGTCACGGCGCCTATCGTCTCCGCTACGACAAGGGCGATCGCATAGCGGAATGGACGCACTATACGGCGATGGATGGGCTGGCCAGCAACGGTGTGCATGCGCTGCGCGAAGACGGGTCCGGAGCCATCTGGTTCGTCACAGATGCCGGGTTGTCGCGCTTTGGCGAGCGGCCTTCGCCGTGAGGCGTGGCTCATTCGCTAGACGGCTATGTGGATGACGTTGTAGAGCAGCCAGACGCCCAAACCTGTGAACAGCAGGCCCATGCCGAACTTGACCGCGGCTGCTCTGCGTTGCAGCCACGAGACGAGTTGCCGCGATGACGTGCCATAGTACACGAGTATCAGGACGATGATCAGTGGCACGACGAACATCAGGTTGTAGAGCACGAGGGCGATGGTGGCGCGGGTTCGCAGGTCGGGTACGCCGAGCACGAACACGATGGTCGGCAAGTAGACTTGCCCCGTGCAAGCTAGCTCGATGAGCGACACCACCCCGCCCAGCAGGAGCGAGCTCACGACGACACCGGTAGCCCCCAAGCGCTCGCGAATCAGCTTGTGTCCGAGATTGCTGAGGCGGTCTGGGAGCTTGAGCGTCATGTCCTCCAAGCGACCTTGGCGAGCTCGGCGGTAATCTACAAAGCTACCCCAGGCCAAGGCGAGGCAGATCACTGCCGTCGCCAGGTAGAGCCAGCGTCCGATGGTGTCGAGCGGTGCCCATCGGTCGATGGCCGTGAACATTCCCAAGCCTATGGCAAGGTAGGTCAGAAAGACGCCCGCCGCAAAGAGGAGCCCAGCCAGCAAGAGGTGGGACTTGGATCGCCTCTGGAGGGCCAGGTAGCTAACTAGGAAGATGATCGTCGCAAAGGCGCACGGATTGACGCCGTCCAGGAGCCCGGCTCCCATGACGGCCACGAGGTCCCACGATCTGAACCGCTGCACGATGGACTCTTTGGCCGAGGGGATCTCCTCCTCATAGTCTTGCCAGAAGGGCTCGCTGCCCGTCTCCAGGTAGGGCGCTAGCACGGTACGGATGGGCCCTACGCGAACATCGGCCCCAACCAGGTAGTCATCCCCCACGAAAAAGGAGGGCGCCACGAGTCGCAGGCGCTCTGGTAGGTCGACGCGCTCGGCTAGGTACTCGTTCAGGGCGGCGGCCTCGCGCACATCGTAATGCTCGACCACCAGTTGGGGATACTTGCTCTCAATATAGTCCAGGTCGCGCTCGGCTCGGTCGCAGCTGTCGCAGCCAACCTGGGAGAAATAGACGGCGTGGATGGACGGCGGCGTAGGCGTAGGTGTCGGGGGCGGCAACGTGGCCGTCGGCGTGTTCGTAGGCGAGGAGGGTTCCTCCGATTCCACAACGTATCGCTGGATGAGGTGTTCGTTGCCCTGAAGAGCGGCAGGGGCATCCACGCCGCCCGCGGCCAAGTAGGTGTCGATCAGCCCTGGAAGCTCCTCGGCGATGACGTTGGCGCCGATCAGCGCGCGCTCACCCACAAACAGCATGGGGATGTAGGCATTGTCGCGGCCAAGGCCTGCGTCAGCCATGAGCTCGAACCAGAGCGTCTGCGCCTCTTCCGTAGCAATACTGACCGCGCTGATGACCAGGTTAGCACCATAGCGCTGTTGGATGGCCGGTAGCACCTCTTCGAGAGCTATGTGGCAGGCTGGGCACGTTGGCGACCAGAAGATCACCGCGTGAACGACGGCATCCCCGCTCGAGGAGGTCTCGGCGCTGGGGGACTCGGTGGCTACTGGTTTGGTGGCTTGGTCAGAGGCCAGCGTACGCACGGACTGCGCTTTGAGATAGTCGGCAACGACGGTGGGGAGGGCAACGCCCCCTTTGGCCATGTATCGTGCCACCGCGTCGGCCAAGCCCGCGCTGATGGCCTCGGGGCCAGCAAAGGCGTCCTCTCCGACAAAGATCTCTGGGATCTCGCCGCCATAGACGCCACGCTCCTCCTCCAGGCTGAGTAGCACCTCGAACGCGGCGTCGTCGGCGATGTCAAGCTCCACGATGCGCAGCCGGTCTCCATACTGCTCCTGTAGAGGATCCAGTACCTGTTCCCGGATCTCGGCGCAGGATGCACAGTAGGCGTCGGCAAAGTAGACCAGCTCGACGGGCTCTTCCGCCTTCACTGGTTTGGCAAGCGGGACTGCTACCACCACCAGCAGCACAAGGGCGATGAGCGCGTTCAGGGTCAGGCGCCTATGCTTTGGGTGGTTGGCCTTGGACGATGGGCGTGATGTGCTATGGTGTGCGCATGGCTCGAGGCCGAGCTTGCGCTGAGCGGCGAGACGCATCGGTTCGGACCTTTCTACCATTGGCAGAGTACAAAGCGCCAACGCGCAAAGCGTCAACGGTGGTGCCACCGACGCATAGGAGCCGGACACTGACACCATCCCATAGTCTAGCCCACTGACCGCTACATGCAACTCTTGGTGACGCGGTCGCGTTGCCTTGTGTGGTGCCGCCGCACCGAGTCGCTTCTATGCCGTCTGGTTATCGTCTTCTCGGCGCGGAGGCTACAGCTCTTGTGCCTCAAATGCGCCCACAGCTGCCACCAGAGCTAGGGCGGTCAGAACACCGGCCATGGCCAGCGCACCAGCGTTGGTGTAGGGGATGCCGTCGGCAAGAGGTGCCAGCCCTTGAAAGCCCGGACCGATGGCGCTCGCCCAAGCGATGAGGCCGCCAGGCGCCAACTGGCCAACGGTCGGGATTTGGCCTGCGAGCAGCAACAGGCCAGAGAGCGCCACGGCAAGGCCTGCAGCTGCGCCGGTGGTGGCTGCGAGCGTGCTGCCCAGCAGCGTCACGGCGACATAGACCATCAACCACGCCCAGAGCAGGAGGTTCACAAAGGCAAAGGGGCCCAGCGGTAGAGGCTCGAACAACACCCATGTGTAGCCGAAGGCGAACAGGGCGCCAGCGGACAGCCCTACCGTGTGCAGCAATGCCTGAGCCGTCATCTTGGCGAGCACGAACCCCCAGCGGGGTATGGGTTTGCTCAGCGCCATGGCGGCAGTGCCGCGCTCCTTTTCACCAGCGACAGCTCCCATGCCCAGGAGGATGACGCCCGGCAGCAGGAACTGGGTCAGGTTCTTGATGTACTGCACCAGCGAGTCAGCAGTGCTGGGCTCTGGGATGAGCTCCGCAAAGGGCTTAACCTCCTCGATGCTGCGGAAGATGGCCGGAGTCAGATAGGCCAGCAAAGGAGACGAGATGCCCACGAAAAGGAACAGCGCCAGCGCGATGATAAGATGCTTCCTGCGGGCGAGCTGCAAGAGCTCCTTGCGAAGGCTCGTGCCAAAGCCAGGCATCTGGCTTCGCAGCGAAGGCGCCTGTCGCCTGGGCAGATCCGGAAGGAGGGCCCGCCGTCGGCGCCAGAGCCAGGCGGCGCCGGGCACCGTGATTGCCAACAAGGCAAGCTCAACCTGCCAGCCCTTGGCGAGGAGCTGGCCGGCGCTCACGGCAACTGCGTCGACGATGGTGTGATAGGCGATCGCCATCGCTACCCAGCCGACCCGTCTCAGCAGACTCGCTTGCCCGTCGCTGAATGCTTGCCAGACGATTACCGAAAAGGTCACGTGCAGCGTCATTGCCAGGATGCGCTCGACCAGGGCAAGACCGAGGTTGGCGTAGGGTTGCTCGAAGAAGTCTATCTGATTGGCGATCTGCTCCGTGGCTTTCTGGGACAAGCCGAGAGTGCCGAGATCCACGTCTCGCAGTGCTAGCAGCGATCCGATCGTGGCAGCCAGCGAGACCGCACCGATGACCATGGCCTCGATGCCGCCATGCCCCAGGCCGGCCATGATCGCCTCATTGGCACGCGGGTGCCGTCGCCAGAAGGCAAAGCCGAGCGTTCGCGCCAGCTCCTCACAAAGGCCTGCCGTTAGCCCCAAGAGGAGAGCGGTGCGCCATAGCGGCATGCTCTCCATCGCGCTGCCAGCCGGCAGCAGACCGAGGTCGGTGAGCCTGTGGTTGAGTGGCAGGTGGACGGCCTGCGAGCCGGCAAAGGTTGCCACGCCCACGAGAAAGACAAGCCACGAGGACCAGGCACGCCGACGAAGCCACGTGGCTGCACAAAGCGGCAGCGCGATGAGAAAGAGCACCGCAATGGCGCAGGCTAGGATGATCATTTCAGGCGCTCATCTCCAAAAAGATCTCCTCCAACGAGGGCCGTACCCACTCTAGCCTTTGGATCGGCACGCGCTCGGCGGCGAGAATCGGCAGCAGCTCTCTCTGCGCCAATGCGACATCGGTGACCGTGATGGAAAGCTCGGGTCGATGCCAGGTGGCCTGCGCCACCCAGGGTTGCGCCCTGAGCGTGGCGAGCAGGCGCTGAATGCCCTGCTGCCCCGCTTCAGCCACGGTCAGGGCAACGGCATTCACGGCGTGCTGCGCCAGCAGATCCTCGCGGGACGTCACTTGGAGCAGTCTGCCGCGATGCAACACCCCGATGGTGTCGCAGATGCGATCCACATCGGCGATGATATGTGTGGAAAAGAACACGGTGACGCGTCCGCGAAGCCCTGCCAGCATCGAGAGCACCTCGTGGCGACCAGCGGGATCGAGGGAGCTGGTCGGCTCATCGAGCAGCAGCACGGCAGGCTCGTGGAGGAGCGCCTGAGCGATGCCGAGGCGTTGGATCATGCCGCCGGAAAAGCCACCGATGC
Source organism: uncultured Anaerolineales bacterium (assembly GCA_964402205.1). Lineage (GTDB taxonomy): Bacteria > Chloroflexota > Anaerolineae > UBA1429 > UBA1429 > DAIRUQ01. The sequence goes on along the minus strand of CAYOBT010000034.1, from coordinate 611 downwards.
GGCGCTTGCCCGCTTCCTCCAGCCCGACTAGCGCTAGCATCTCGTCGATGCGCCGAGTGCGGATAGTCGGCTCCATGCCATAGGCGCGCCCCACATAGTCCAAGAGCTCGCGTGGCGTCATCCAAGTGTAGAACGTGGGGCTCTGAGGCAGGTAGCCAAAGACTTGGCGAGAGCTTGTGTCGCCGTTGGTGGTCTCCATGTCCATGATCCAGGCTCGTCCCGCGGTGGGGTGGGCCAGTCCCGCGAGCAGGCGCATGGTGGTGGTCTTGCCGGCGCCATTGCGCCCCAGAAAGCCGAACACGCTGCCTCGCGCGACGCGCAGGTTGAGGTCGTCGAGGGCGAGCACGTCACGATAGCGTTTCGAGAGGCCTACCGTTCGGATGGCGAACTCGGTTCCGGTAGATTGGCCCGCCACGCTAGTCCTCGCGTCCCGCGACTAGGTAGATGATGGGACCGATGATGTTCACCAAGACGATGACGAGGATCCAGACCCATTTGGGGCCCTTGGTGCGCTCGCACTTGGACAGATCGACCAGAGCGTAGATCATCAGACCAAGCTGGATGACCAGCATTGGCAAGATGAGCAGCAGCCACGTTGCCAGTGGCAGTCC
>CAYOBT010000033.1:0-12851 GCA_964402205.1 uncultured Anaerolineales bacterium | reverse complement strand
TCCATGTGTATGACGTGGTTGACGATGTGAGCGAAGCCGCCATGGTGGCTGGCGAGAGCGCAGCACGCTGGGCCGCTGGGGAGGGCTCTCACGGCCATGGCCATATTCGCGTGGCCGCGGGAGAGAATGTGCATCACGTCGTGCCACAGAAGGTGCAAAGAGAACGGCCCCCAGCCGGTTTCACGCTGGCCTTCCGTGCTATGCGGCCGATTGAGGCACCTGCGGTGATGACGGTGCGGGCTGATGGGGAGTTGCTGGCCCGCCGGCGGCTGCGCTACGCGAGGCCGTCAGAGATGCTCGTTATCGAGGTGCCACCAAGCAAACTGGGCATACTCGATGCCACGGAAGAGCTCGTCGTCGATGTCGTTGCGGTCACGTAGGGGATAGGTTCGATGGAAGAGCGGAACTTGATCTGTGTGACGTGCCCTGTCGGCTGCAATCTGACGGTGGTGCTGGACGGCGACGAGATTGTCGAGGTGCGAGGTGCTGGTTGCCGGCGCGGCGAGGATTTCGTGCGCGAGGAACTCACGGATCCCCGCCGGATGTTGGCAAGCACGGTTCGAGTGGCAGGGGGACAGTATCCTTTGGTGCCAGTTCGGTCCGTAGAGCCGCTCCCCAAAGCGCTTCTCTTACCAACTGCGCGGTTGCTTCGCCGAGTCGTGCTTCGAGCGCCGGTGGCCGAGCACCAGGTTGTGGTCAAAGACGTGCTGAATAGCGGCGTGTCCATCGTTACCAGTCGCTCGATGCCCGTCTGCAAAGACAGCCATCGGGGCTAGTCGTACCACCATAGGGGACGGTTGCCCCGTCGGAGCCGCCTCCACACCCACCCGCCGGTTGTGTGCCCTGCCGCCTCTGACGCCAACGTGTGTGCTCGCAGCAGCGTCGACAAGGCCCATCCTAGCGCAAAGCCGCCCAATCCGATCACCCAGTAGATCATGCGGTGTCCCCTCTCAAGAACATCTGTTCGATCCCATTGTAGCACATTTGTTCGCTTCGCGCAAGGGCGGGAGAAGGTGCAATCCGGCTGCAAGGGACACGAATCGGCGCTGACAATGCCCAGTTGACACCCCCAAAGGCGTGTGCTAAGATGCGGCCGTGCTTTGGCTATGCAGTGAGGTATACGTTGGTGTACGTGAGCTTTGCCTTTGTGACAATCTCTGACCAGCACCATCACCATCGCTAGGTGAGGCGTCGTGCTGCGTTGCTGCAGCGCGTTCGGCTCACCGCGGGAGGCTAGTTCATCGGAGCTAGCCTTTTCTGTTGTCACAGTGGTAGAGGTCGCGAATGGAGCAAGGAACGTGATATGGACCTGTCGGGTGCTCTGGTACGACAGACGCCGGTCGGAGTAGCGGATCTGTTCTACGAGCAGGCCGCTGCCAAGACGATGCTCGAGCAGCGCGTTCAGCATCTGTTCGGGGATTGGGGCTACGCGCGCATCATTCCTCCTACCTTCGAGTACTTTGATACGCTTTCGATGCAGGCAAGTCCCCAGTTGCGGCAGCAACTCTATCGGTTCGTTGATAGAACGGGTCAGATGCTGGCGCTACGAGCGGACATGACGGTGCCCATCGCGCGCATCGCCGCCACCAAGCTGTATGACCAGCCACGACCGCTGCGCTTCTACTATGTTGGCAACGTTTTCCGTCATGAGGAGATTCAGGCGGGTCGGCATCGCGAGTTCTCACAGGCAGGCGTGGAGCTCTTGGGCGCTGGCACGGCAGCGGCCGATGCTGAGATCGTGTCGTTGGCCATAGAGACGATGGTGGCGCTTGGGCTTGAGGAGTTTCAGATCAACTTGGGGCATGTGGGCTACCTCCAAGGGATTCTCTCGCAGAGTGAGCTCGATGAAGCTGCCAAGGCAGAGGTGGAGCGGGCCGTCGACCAACGTAGCGATGCGGTGATCGCCGAGATGGCTACTGGGCTTGGGCTGCCAGCCGAGGTCGTTCGCGCCGTCAGGGCCATCCCGCACTTGTGTGGAGGAACCGAGGTCTTGGAGCGTGCTCGCGAGCTGGCCCCCAACGCGGCGGCTATGGCGGCTGTGGAGCGCTTGGAAGCAGTACACAGCCAAGTCCAGCATCAGGGACTCCAGGAGCACCTGATTTTGGATCTCGGCGAGATTCGGACCATGGGCTACTATACGGGGATCGCGTTTCATGGCTATGCGGCCGGGCTCGGGTTCCCTGTTTGCAGTGGAGGTCGCTATGATGATCTGGTGGCTAGCTTTGGCTCAGATATGCCCGCGGTAGGGTTTGCTCTGGGTATCGAGCGCGCCATGCTTGTGACCAAGGCGCGGGCACGCGCTGGCGTGGATCTCATCGTCGGGCCCGGGAGCTCCCCTGCTTGTGTCCAGCTAGCGCGCCGAGCTCGCCAGGCTGGCCTTGATGTTCAGGTCGATGTGTTGGATCGGCAGCCGTCCGAACTGATGGCGCATGCACACGCGACGCAGGCTCGGCACGCCGTGTACTGCCTCGGAGCGTCTGCCGAAGAAGGTCGGCCCTATCTGCTGCTAGAAGGCGAGCCACTTTCGTTGAGTGCCGATCAGCTGGAGAGAGAGCTGTCGTCATGGACCCTCTAACGATCGCATTGCCCAAGGGACGTATGCAGGATGCGGCCCTGGATCTGTTTGCCTCGGTGGGGCTCGGCGTTGCGGCAGACGCCGCTAACGGGCGTAGACTCGTCTTTGCTGACAGAAGCGGGTCAGCGCACTATGTGCTCGCCAAGCCCGCCGATGTCCCTACGTATGTAGAGTATGGAGCCGCTGACCTAGGGGTAGTGGGCGAGGACGTCTTGCGGGAGTCGGGACGGCACGTGTATGAGCCCCTCCGGCTGGGATTCGGACGTTGTCGCCTGATGCTAGCGGGGCCGCCCGAGGCCCGTGACCGGAACCTACGCTTGGATATCGGGCTCCGGGTAGCCTCCAAGTATCCACATCTAGCGCAAACCTACTGCCTTGAGCAGGGGATCCCAGCGGAGATCATCCCTCTGAACGGATCGGTGGAGCTGGCGCCTACGGTGGGATTGGCCGACTTGCTGGTGGACCTTGTGGAGACAGGCACCACCTTGCGAGAGAATGGCCTCGTGGAACTGGATCTCATTATGCACTCACAGGCTGTGCTGATCGTCAATCGAGCTAGCCACAAGCTTCGATTTGAGACCATCCAGGATCTCATTTCCAGGATCGCTCACGTGGTCGCCACGCGGGAGGAGCAGCGATGATGCCGACGGCGCCCAAGATACGGCTGTTGACAGGCTTTGAGGCGACGCGAGCGTTCATCGAAGCACGCCCTCTTCTGGACGAGTACGAGGCGACGCCTGCGCTGCGGGCCAGCATTGAGCGCCTGTTCGGTGAGGCGCTGACGCCCGATCAGGTGGTGGAGCGCATCCTGCGCGAAGTGCGGGCGCAGGGTGACGAGGCTGTGAGACGCTATGCCGAGCTCATCGAGGGTGCCCCGTTGGACGAGCTGCGGGTATCTGAAGAGCGTATCGAGCAAGCGTGGGAGCGCACGCCGCCCGAGCTTCGAGACGCGCTGCAGACGTGCGCGGATCGCATTCGAGCGTTCCACGAGAAGCAGCCGGTAACCTCCTGGCTCGACTGGGATACTACGGGGAGCGCGGTGGGACAGATGATCCTTCCCTTGGAGCGGGTGGGAATCTATGCACCGAATGGGCGCGCACCGTATCCGTCGTCGCTGCTGATGGCCGCCATCCCGGCGCAGGTCGCCGGTGTGCACGAGGTTGTCGTAGCCACGCCGCCTCGCGACGGAGAGCTAAGCGACGTGATCCTTGCGGCAGCGCACATTGCCGGGGTACGAGAGATCTATCCTTTGGGCGGGGCCGTGGCCGTTGGGGCCCTCGCCTACGGCACGGCGTCGATCCCCGGGGTGGACAAGATTCTCGGGCCAGGCAACTTGTTCGTCGTCCTGGCCAAGCGAAGGGTCTATGGGGTTGTGGGAATCGACCAGCTGCCTGGCCCCACCGAGACGCTGCTCCTGGCTGATGAGAGCGCTGATCCCGCCTGGCTTGCGGCGGATATGCTGGCGCAGGCTGAGCATGATCCCATGGCGACCGCGATGCTCATCACCACGAGCCAGCATCTAGCCCAGGTAGTGCGCCGCGAGGTAGCGACGCAGATGCCTACATTGTCGCGCCGCGAGGTGATCGCCGAGTCTCTGGCATCGCGAGGGGCCATCGCCGTGGTGGGCTCGTCGGATGAAGCCCTGGAGTTGGCCAACCTGTTTGCTCCAGAGCACCTATGCCTACTGCTGCGCGATCCGTGGCAGTGGGTAGGGAAAGTGCGTCACGCGGGGGGCGTCTTTGTGGGCGAGTATGCCTCGGAGGCGTTGGGCGACTATGCTGTTGGGCCGACCCACGTGATGCCTACGGGCCGCACGGCGCGCTTTAGCTCGCCGCTGCAAGTGTGGGATTTCGTCAAGATCACCAGCGTATTTGGGCCAAGCGCGGAACAGGCGCGCGACTTGACGGGAGCGGCTGTGACGGTGGCAGAGGCGGAGGGACTGACGGCGCACGCGGCCGCCATGCGCAAGCGGTTCCAGGAAGGCGAGCGGCGATGATGGCGGCGAACACCGATCTCTGGAGCTTTCTCGATGAACGCCTAGACGCGGTCAAAGAGTATGCGCCCGAGCCGCTGGAGGCTACGGCCGAGCGACTGGGCGTGCCCGTAGAGAACCTGATCAAGTTGGATGCCAACGAGAATCCCTATGGTCCAACGCCTGCAGCGTTGGAGACAGTGCACCGATATGGCGCGCTCCATCGGTATCCTGATCCTCTGGCGCGCAATCTGCGCGAGGCCATCGGTGCGTTTGTGGAAGCTGACCCGTCGTCCATCGTGGTGGGCAATGGCTCCGATGAGTTGATCGAGCTGATCCTGCGTCTAGTGCGTCCTGATGCCAAGGGCCAAGGTGCCTACGCGATTCTTACCTGTCCCCCTACCTTTGGGATGTACGCCTTCTATGGTGGGTGTGACGGGATTCCTGTGCGCGAGGTGCCACGCGTAGGTCCCTTTGACGTGAACGTGGAGGCGATCGAGCGGATCTGCGAGGCCGATCCGCGGCTGCGGGTCCTGTTTCTGGCGTCTCCCAACAACCCGGACGGGGGTCTCCTGTCTGAGCTAGAGCTCAAGCGGTTGCTTGCCCTTCCGCTGCTCCTCGTCTTGGATGAGGCCTATGTTGAGTTCGGCGGCGAGTCTCGCGCCAGGATGGTGGCCGACCACGGCAACCTGGTCGTGTTGCGGACCTTTAGCAAGTGGGCTGGGTTGGCAGGGATGCGCGTAGGGTATGGCGTGTGTCCACCTCGCTTGGCCGAGCTGCTCCTCAAGCAAAAGTCGCCGTACAACGTGAACGGACCTGCGCAGGCGGCGGCTCTGGCCACCCTGCGCGACAGTGGCACGGCCTTGGCGCGAGTCGACGCAATCGTAGCCGAGCGCGAGCGGATGAGGGGCGAGCTGAAGCGACTGCCATTCCTGCAGCCTTATCCCGGTCATGCGAACTTTGTGCTTTGCCGACTTGACGGGATAGATGCCGCGATGTTGCGCGCGCATATGGAGTCGCGAGGCGTTCTGCTGCGGTATTTTGGCGAGGGGGCGCTGCGAGACCACGTGCGCATAACCGTGGGCACGCCGGCTCAGAACGATGCCGTATTGGCCGCGTTGCGGGATCTCTAGGAGGGGCCATGCAAGGGTCGCGATTGGCAACGGTGGAGCGCAAGACACGCGAGACGGACGTTCGCATCGAGCTCGATCTCGATGGCAGCGGGAGCTATGAGATTGCCACGGGCGTTCCCTTCTTTGACCACATGCTAAGCCACGTGGCGGTGCACAGCCTGATCGATATGCGTGTGTCGTGCCAGGGAGACCTTGCGGTCGACGCCCACCACAGCGTTGAGGATGTGGGGATTGCGATGGGGCAGGCGTTGGCCGATGCGGTCGGAGACAAGCGAGGTATCGCTCGCTATGGCAGCCAGACGTTGCCGATGGACGAGGCGCTGGCCACGGTGAGCCTCGACTTGTCCGGTCGGAGTTTGATGGTCTATCGTGCGGACATCCCCTGCGGGCGGGTGGGCAACTTTGATACCGAACTCGTGCCCGAGTTCCTACGGGCATTCGCCCACAATGCTGGCATGACGCTTCATGTCGCGGTGATGTATGGCGCCAACACGCATCACATGATCGAGGCCGTGTTCAAGGCCTTGGGTAGGGCGCTAGGCCAAGCCCTGGCGTACGACGCTCGCCGCGCTGGGATTGCCTCTACGAAGGGAGTCTTGTGACGTGCTCGCCATCATCGACTATGGAGCGGGTAACCTGCGCAACGTGTTCATGGCGTTCCGACGGCTTGGCGTGACAGCCACGCTAACCGATGATCCGCGCCAGATCGCGCATGCCAAAGCTCTGGTTCTGCCCGGCGTCGGGAGCTTTGGCGACGCCATGGCCAACTTGCGATCTCGCAAGCTAGTGGACACGATTGTTGGCGCCATCGAGGATGGCGTACCGTTCTTGGGCATCTGCATTGGGATGCAGGTGCTTTTTGAGGTCGGCGAGGAGATGGGTGAGCACCGAGGCCTCGGCGTCGTGCCGGGACGCGTTCGACGGTTCAGCGCTGACGTGACCGTGCCGCATATGGGCTGGAACCAGATTCATCAGGCCAAGGCAACGCCTCTATGGGATGGGGTTTCTGATGGCAGCTATGCCTACTTTGTGCACTCTTTCTATTGCGAGACGCATGACGAGGCTCTGGTGGCTGCTCGCACCGACTATGATGCAGGATTCGTCTCCGCCATTGCGCGGGGCAACATGGCAGCGATCCAGTTTCACCCGGAAAAGAGTCAGGACGTGGGCGAGCGCATCTTGGCGAACTTTTCCGCGATGGCAGGGCTGAGGTCAGTGGACAGATGATCGTCTTTCCGGCCATCGATCTGCGGCGCGGTCGCTGCGTGCGGCTAGTCCAGGGTAGGGCGGATCGGGAGCGTGTCTATGCCGCGGATCCGGCAGCAATGGCGCGCACCTGGGAGGATCAGGGAGCAGAGTGGCTTCATGTGGTGAACCTGGACGGGGCGTTGGGCGATGAGTCCGCTGCCAATCTAGCGGCACTGGCTCGCATCCTGGATGCCGTAGGGGCGGCCGTGCAGTTCGGGGGCGGTCTGCGGACGCTCGCGGATGTGCGCCGGGTGCTTGATATGGGCGTGGCGCGCGCTGTGCTGGGAACCGTTGCCGTACGCGATCCGGACATGGTGGCAGAGGCGCTAGAGAGTTTCGGGAGCGAGCGCATCGTCGTGGGCATCGACGCTGCGGACGGTCTTGTGGCTACCCACGGTTGGCGCCAGGTGAGTGACATGGCGGCTCTTTGTCTTGCGCGCGAGATGCAGGCTCTCGGAGTGGAGCGTGTCGTCTATACGGACATCAAGCGGGATGGCATGCTCGGTGGAGTGAATGCGGCGGCTACGCGGCGCCTTGCCGCATCCACAGGCCTGTCGGTCATTGCGTCAGGTGGCGTGGGATCGCTGGATGATATCCGAACGCTCGCCATTGCCGAGGATGGGTGCATCGAGGGAGTGATCGTCGGGATGGCACTGTACGAGCGCAGATTCTCGTTGAGCGAAGCTATCGCGGTTGCCAAGGCTGCGGAAGGAGCTTGAAATGTTGGCGAAACGCATCATCCCTTGCTTGGACGTCATGAACGGTCGCGTCGTCAAGGGGATCAACTTTGTGAATCTTCGTGATGCCGGCGATCCTGTGGAGCAGGCCAAGATCTACAGCGACGAGCGCGCCGACGAGCTCGTCTTTCTGGATATTACCGCGTCCCACGAACGACGCGATATTGTGGAGGACATGGTGCGGCGCGTGGCGGACGTCGTCACTATCCCCTTCACCGTTGGGGGCGGCCTACGTACGGTGGAGGACCTGCGTCGCATTCTGCTGGCCGGCGCAGACAAGACGTCCATCAACAGTGCTGCCATACGGACGCCGGATCTCATCGACGAAGGTGCCAAGCGCTTTGGAAGCCAATGCATCGTGGTGGCCATCGACGGCAAGCAGCGTGACGATGGTCGATTCGAGGTCTATATCAACGGTGGCCGCATCGCGACGGGGAAGGATGCTGTGAGCTGGGCCAAGGAAGCCGAAGAGCGCGGAGCCGGCGAAATCCTGCTGACGAGCATGGATCGAGACGGCACCAAGGATGGCTACGATCTGGAGCTTACCAAGGCAGTCAGCGATGCTGTGTCGATTCCGGTCATTGCCTCGGGAGGTGCGGGAGCGCTCGAGGATTTCTACAAGGTTCTCACAGAGGGTGGCGCTAGTGCCGCGTTGGCTGCTTCTCTCTTTCACTTTCAGGAGTACCGCGTCAGCGACGTCAAGAGCCATCTCGCCGAACGTGGTCTGCCCGTGAGGCCGTAGATGAGATGAGCAACAACACGCCCGCAGCTTTGGAACGTGTGCCATCGAGCAAGCTCCGCTGGAACGATTCTGGCCTCCTACCGGCCGTCGTTCAGGACGCCGATACCCGCCAGGTTCTGATGGTAGCCTGGGTCAACCCCGAATCGTTGCAGCTCTGCTTCGAGACAGGTGAGACGTGGTTCTGGAGCCGGAGCCGACGGTGCCTCTGGCACAAGGGCGAGACCTCTGGCAACATCCAGCGCATTCGTGACATCCTGGTAGATTGTGATGAGGACACGTTGCTCATATGGGTAGAGCCGGCCGGCCCTGCCTGCCATACCGGTGCGACCAGCTGCTTCTATCGGCGCCTAGGCTCATCAGAGGAGATGTCATGACGTCCGAGGTCATCGAGGAACTGAGTCGCATCATCGAGGATCGAAAGCGAAACCCGCGCGATGGTTCTTACACCTGCAAGCTCTTTGAGGCTGGAAGCGCCGAGATCCTCAAAAAGGTGGGCGAGGAGGCTGTGGAAGTAGTCGTGGCGGGGGCGCTGGAAAGCGACGATCGGCTGGTGTACGAGACGGCCGATCTCGTGTATCACATGCTGGTAATGCTGGCGGCTCGCGAGCTCGATTGGCAGGATGTGGAGGCGGAGCTGGAGCGGCGGTTCCGCTGAGCTGGGGGTGTCGTGACGGTAGCGCAAAAAGACGGGGACTCGCTGGCTCTCGCGCCTCAAGGGTTGCCTCACCTGGAGGCCATCCTGCTCGATCTGGATGGTACACTCATAGAGACGGACAACCGCTGGGTTGCGCTGTTGGCGAGCAAGCTAACGTGGTTGGCGCGGGCTTTGCCAAGGCTGGACGTGCAAGCTCTGGCGCGGCGGATCGTGATGGCCATCGAGACGCCGGCCAACTATGTGATGTCTGCGCTGGAACATCTGGGTCTTGGTAGCGGCTTCTTTGGCTTGGCCGACCGCGTGCGTCGTGCCAAGGGGCTGGCGACGCGCGAGGCATCGGAGCTCGTGCCTGGGTCTCGCCGTCTTCTGAGCGAGCTGAAGGGGCGAGTCAAGCTTGCAGTAGTGACCACCCGAGCACACCCCGAGGCGACGGCCTTTGTGGAGCAGGCGGAGCTGTCCGACTGTTTCCAAGCCATCGTCACTAGGCAAGACGTCCTGCGCATGAAGCCGCATCCAGAGCCGATCCGGAAAGCGGCCGCGCTGCTCGGCGTATCTCCCGAGGCCTGTGCCATGGTTGGCGACACGACGGCTGATGTGAAGGCTGCCAAGCGTGCGGGAGCCTTTGCGGTGGCAGTGCTATCTGGATTTGGGCTACATGCGGAGCTTGAACGGGCGGGAGCAGACCTGGTCTTGCCTAGAGCCGAGCTACTACTCGACTATTTGGATCTCTAGGATCGCGTTGCCAAGGGCGCTGAAGATTCAAGCCAGCCGAGACCGTGCTAAACGGCCCCGATCTCTTCTACGTCCATATCAGGCGTGATACGCCAGAGCTTGTCGGCGCTCTCGATGCGGTCGGTGTACAGGATGCCATCGAGGTGGTCGAGCTCGTGTTGGAACGCCTGGGCTAGCAGTCCTTGAGCGCGGTAGCGTAGGCCGTGGCCCTCTAGATCCTGACCCTTGATGATCACCTGCGTCGAGCGCTTGACCATGCCTCTGAACCCAGGTACCGAGAGGCACCCTTCGACCATCTCCTGCTCCCCGTGCCGGCGGATGATCTCTGGATTGACGAGCACATAGCGCTCTGCTGGCTGCACTACGTCGCCCTCTTCATCCAGCTCTGCCGGAAGCTCAACCACGAACACGCGTTGCAGAGCCCCTATCTGGGGGGCGGCAAGGCCAAGGCCATTGGCAGCGTGCATGGTATCGAACATGTCGTCCACTAGTTGCTGCAAGCTAGCGTCAAACGCCCTTACCCGCTTGGATTTCTTGCGGAGCAGCGGATTCTCTGATGTAACAACGTCACGGATCGTCATATCTATCCCTCAGATTGTTGTAAACGCTGCCTAGAGTATAGGCTGCGGAGCGGTGCATGTCCATTGGCCATGTGGTTGCGGTTGATCTCTGAGCTCCTATAATGGGCGATCCAGGAGGCGAGTGCATTGCGTGTTTCGGTGATCGCGACGGTGCTCAACGAGCGCGATAGCCTGCCAACGTTGCTCGCATCGCTGGCAGCGCAGACACGGCTGCCTGACGAGGTCATCATCGTCGATGGCGGCTCTAACGACGGTACGCTGGCTTACCTGCGCGAGGAAGCGCGGGCAGGGCGATTGCCCTTGGTCGTTCTATCGGCGCCGGGCGCCAACATCTCGACGGGCCGAAACTGCGCCATAGCCGCCGCCAAGGGAGACGTGATAGCGGCTACGGATGCTGGCGTGCGTCTGGGCAGCGACTGGCTCGAGTGTCTCGTGGCGCCCTTTGCGCAAGAGCCGGCGCCGGACGTCGTCGCGGGAGTGTTTCGCTCTGCACCCGAGTCGGTGTTTGAGCGTGCCCTTGGGGCCATCACGCTGCCGCGACTCGACGAGCTGGGTACTGGGACATTCCTGCCCTCGTCGCGCTCGGTTGCCTTTACCAAGATTGCGTGGAACTCGGTCGGGGGCTATCCCGAGTGGCTCGACTATTGCGAGGACTTGGTCTTTGACCTCGCCTTGCGACGTCAAGGGGCCGTGTTCGCCTTGGCAAAGGGAGCGGTGGCGCACTTTCGTCCGCGCGCGAGCCTGAGGGCGTTCGCCAAGCAGTACTATCGGTACGCTCGAGGCGATGGGAAGGCTGATCTCTGGCGACTCCGCCATGCGGTACGCTATGGCACCTACCTGTTGGCCGGCCCCGGCTTGTTGGTGGCATCTGCCCTCCACTCCGCTTGGTGGCTCGTTGTGCTGGCGGTAGGGGGAGTTGGCATGTTCAGGCGACCGATGCGTCGGCTCCTCCCCGAGGTCAGAGATGCCAAGTGGCAGGATGCGCTGGCGATGGTCGCCTTGCTCCCGCTCATCGTGATCACCGGCGACCTAGCCAAGATGGTTGGCTACCCCGTCGGGCTGGTCTGGCGCTGGCGACATCGCGGCAGAACCGAGGGGTCTGGCGGCGTCTGATGCGCCATTGGATCGTCCTACTCTGTGTGGTAGAATGAGCCGAGAGATAACCGCGGGGTGGTGATGGAAGACTTGGCCGTCGTCATCGTCAACTATAACACGCGAGAGGATCTGGACCGGTGCCTCGCGACCGTTCCGGATGCCGCTGCGAACCTGAGCTATCGAACCATCGTGGTCGATAATGCGTCGCGAGATGGCAGCGCTAGCATGGTGCGCGAGCGTCACCCTTGGGCCACCGTCATCGAGACGGATCATAACGGTGGCTATGCCTACGCCAATAACATTGGTCTGCGCTCTGTTGGGCTTGGCGAACCTGGGAGTGACTTCCGCTATGCATTGCTGCTCAACCCGGATACGCTTCTGCCACCGAGAGCACTGAGTCGCATGGTCGCCTATATGGATGCCAATGAGGGCGTCGGCGTGAGTGGCCCAAAGCTCGTACGGCGCGACGGCTCTTTGGACAAGGCATGCCGTCGGAGTTTCCCGACTCCTGTGGTGTCGTTCTACAGGCTCTCTGGGCTCAGCAGCCTTTTCCCTCAGAGTCGTGTCTTTGGCAGGTACAATCTCACTTATCTAGACCAGGACGCAGAGGCTGACGTGGACGCCGTGGTGGGCGCGTTTATGCTGATGCGGGCCGAGGCGCTAGCTGAGGTCGGGCTGCTGGACGAGACATTCTTTATGTATGGCGAGGATCTCGATCTCTGCTACCGTATCAAGGAGCAAGGGTGGCGAGTCGTGTACCATCCCCAGGTAACGGTCACGCATGTGAAGGGGGCTGCCAGCCGGAAGGCGAGCCTACGGGCCACGGTGGCCTTCTATGACGCCATGCGCATCTTTCACGACAAGCACTACCGCGCTCGAACGCCCGCGCCCGTGAACTGGATCATTGACGGCGGCATTGCCCTGCTCAAGTGGGGTGCCTTGCTGCGCAATCGTCTGCGCTCTCCGATGCGTAGACGCGTGGCCTCAGCGTAGGAGGCGCTGGACATGTCGCGGCGGCTTGAGGGGCTGTTCGTTCTGATCACGGCCTTGGTGGATGCCGCCATGGCTTCCGTGGCGGTGTATGTAGCTTATTGGCTGCGCCAGATGATCCCGTTTCCAACCTCGATGGATCTGGGTCCGTTCCGTGGCTATGTGGGCGTCCAGCTCATTCTGGCCGTGACGGTGGTGCTAACGTTCTTCTGGTTGCGGCTATACCATCTGGGGCGCAGCCATTCGCGCATTGATCTCTTCTACTCGATTCTCTCCGCCGTCTCGATCGCGACCATCGGCACCACTGCATTGACCTATCTGCTCTATTCGGAGAGCACCGACCTCACGCGCGGTTTGATCCTCTACGCCTGGTTCCTGACGATCCTTCTGA
>CAYOBT010000032.1:0-13453 GCA_964402205.1 uncultured Anaerolineales bacterium | reverse complement strand
GGAGTTGCTAGAAGCCTTATCGGCGAGCGGCGGCGGGGACGCCAGGCCATGACCGCACCGCGCAGCGTGAGGCCGGTCGGCGTCGCGCTCTATCTGCTGCCCTTCGCGACGCGCGTCCCGCTCAAGTTCGGCGCCGAGACGCTCACGCACGTGACCTGCGCCCGTGTGCGCTTGCGCCTACGTGACAACACCGGTCGCCAAGCTGATGGCTGGGGCGAGACGCCGCTGAGCGTCCTGTGGGTGTGGCCAAGCGACCTACCCTATCGCCAGCGTGAGGAGGCGTTGGTCGCCTTCTGCGAAGACCTGACGCGGGCTTGGGCCGACGCGCCCGAGGGGGCTCACGCTCTGGAGATCGGGCACGCCTTTCTCGAAAACCATCTCCCCGAACTACACACCGCCACCAATCAGTCCCGCCCGCCAGATACGCTCATGCCCTGGCTGGCCGCCCTCGTGGCTTGCTCACCCTTTGACATCGCCCTGCACGACGCGTATGCCAAGCTGCTTGGCCTGCCCGTCTATGAGACGTACGGGCCGGAGCAAATGACGCACGATCTGTCGGCCTTCCTGGAGCCTGCCGAGGGCACACAAGGCGTGTCGTTCGAGGGATGCTATCCGGCCGACTATATCGTGAGCGATCCGCCGCGACGTCTGCCCGCCTGGCACCTCGTGGGCGGTCTGGATCCGCTGACGCCCGAGGACCTGACCGGCGACGAGCCCGATGACGGCTATCCCGTGCTGCTGGCCGACTGGATCCGGCGCGACGGCCTGCGCTGCCTCAAGGTCAAGCTGCGCGGCACAGACGCCGCGTGGGATTACCAACGGCTGACGCGCATCGGGCGCATCGCAGCGGGTGAGGGCGTGCGCTGGCTCGCGGCCGATTTCAACTGCACCGTCCGTGAGCCCGCGTATGTTACGGCCATCCTGGATCGTCTGCTCTGGGATGAGCCCGCGACCTACGCTCGGCTTCTTTACGTCGAGCAGCCGTTCCCGTATGATCTGGAGCAGCATCAGATGGACGTGCACGGTGTCTCTGCGCGCAAGCCCCTCTTTATGGACGAGAGCGCCCACGATTGGCGCTTGGTTCGTCTGGGGCGGTCGCTGGGTTGGACGAGCGTCGCACTCAAAACCTGCAAGACGCAGACGGGGGCTCTGTTGGCCCTGGCCTGGGCCAAGGCGCACGGCATGACCTTGATGGTCCAGGATCTCACCAATCCGATGCTGGCCCAGATCCCGCACGTAGAGCTCGCAGCACACGCCGGAACCATCATGGGCGTCGAGACCAATGCCATGCAGTACTATCCTGATGCCTCAGATCCAGAAGCGACGGTGCATCCTGGCCTGTACCGGCGCCGCCATGGCATGGTGGACCTGAGGAGCATCGCGGGACCTGGGTTTGGCTATCGTCTGGATGAGATCGACCGGCGCCTGCCAGAGCCAGCATCGGTCGCGGGTAATATGGCGTAGGAGCTGCCGCCCATGCACAGGCTCGCGTGGGATTGCATAGGAGGATATGCGCAGACGCGTGCGATACGACCACAGCTACTTCCGAGGCATCGCCCATCGCGAGGCCCGAGGATCCCAGCGCAACTACTACAGGCTAGAGGAGCTCTTGCGCTTGCAGCCCGGAGGCCTCCTGCTTGAGATCGGCTTTGGACAAGCGGGATTCCTCGAGCTGGCGTCACGGTACTATGATGTTCGCGGGGTGGACGTCTCTGAATGGGCAGTTCACCATGCTCCGAGGCGACTCCGTCGACGCGTACGCGTGCAGGATGTGGAGGCCAGGGCGCTAGCGCACAATAGATTCGACGCCATTGCCGTCTTTAATGTCCTCGAGCATATGGACGATCCCCCCAAGGCCCTGGCGCACATCACGACGGGGTTGGCCCCCGGAGGAGCCTTGATCGGATCCGTGCCCAACAACAGCGGCGTTGTCGGCCGCGTGGTCACGGGCATCGCCAACGCGTATGATCGCACCCATGTCTCGACGCCGGCTCCGGACCAATGGCGGGAATGGTTCGAGCAGGCCGGCCTAGAGGATGTGCGCCTTTTCGGCGAGATCACCATCGGGCGTAACCGCTGCTATTATGTCAAATGTCCTGCCTGGCGCCAGATCGCCTTCAACCTGATGTTCACCTGCCGTGCTCCTGCGACTCAGAAAGAGACCACCCCGTGAACTCGCGTCAACGTTCCCTGGCCGCTCTCAACCGTCAACCCGTCGACTGGCCGCCCGTGATGTATGTCACCGCCCTGGTGCCCGTTGCCATCCAGCAGCAAGTGGAGCACCTGATGCCCGACATCCACCATGAGGCGGAGGGCCTCGCAGAGCTGGCCTGGGCCAACCACGTCGAGTTGGGATTCGACGCAGTCTCGGTCCTGATCAACTACTTTGGGCTACCGGCTGCCGCTGGGGCGAGCATGGACTGGGGATCGCCTCGGCACTATCCGCGTGTGCGGGAGCCCGCCTGGAGGTCGCCCGAGGACGCTACCCTACCCCACGACCTTCTTGAACGCGAGCCCGTCCCGACGAGTCTTGAGGCGATCCGCCTGGCCAAAGCCCGCTACGGCGACGAGATCGCCATCCTGGGCAAAGTGATGGGCCCCCTCTCTATGGCTCAGGTGATGCGCAGCGTCGACGCCATGATGATGGACCTCATGGATCGGCCCGACGGCGCTCAGGCCATGCTGGAGCTCTGCGCCGACGCCCTTGCCGAGTTCGCCAACGCCCAGCTTGCCGCTGGCGCCGACGCCATCTCCATCGGCGAAGGCGGCGCCGGAGGCAACATGATCTCGCCACGCATGCATCGGCGCCACCTGCTCGCCGTCCATCGCCGTATGGTGGCTGCGATCGAGGGGCCTACCATCATGCATATCTGCGGCGATATCACGCCGCGCCTCGATGCCCTGCGCGAGACCGGCCTCGACTGGTTCAACTTTGACTGGGATATCGAGCCCGAGCGCATGGTCGCCGCAGCGGGGGGCGCGTTTGGCCTGATGGGCAATGTCAACACCACGGATCTGCTGCTTGGGGAGCCCGAGGGGATACACCACCAAGTGCGCGCTTGCCTGGACGCCGACGTCGAGATCATCAGTCCGGGCTGCGCCGTGTCACCCGAAGCACCACCCGACAACCTGCGCGCCATGGCTGAAGCCGTCCGCGCTTGGCATCGTGAAGGCGCGGCTTAGTGCAACCGACAACGTCAGTCGTCCCGCATCGCATCCATTGCCAGAATAGGAGCCCAAGACCATGTCCCACTCCGATAGTCCGTTCCTCGTTCGGCCGGGCACGCGCGCTGTGCTGGCGGATTTCGATCCCCACGGCAAGTATGGCCTCAAGAAGAAGGAAGGCAAAGCCGAGGTCAAGGAGCTGAACAAAGAGCTGAACAAGCTTCAGGAGCTCCTGTATGCCACGCGCAAGTACTCCCTACTCATCGTCTTGCAGGGCATGGACACCTCGGGCAAAGACGGCGTCATCAAGCATGTGGTCGAGGCCTTCAATCCGCAGGGCGTCTGCGTGACGGGCTTCAAAGTCCCAACAGAGGAGGAACTCGACCACGATTTCCTCTGGCGCGTGCACAAGGCCACGCCGCGCAAGGGCATCGTGGGCGTGTTCAATCGGTCGCACTATGAGGATGTCCTGGTCGTCCGCGTAGCCAACCTGGCCCCCGAGGCCGTCTGGCGCCGCCGCTATGAGGCGATCAACGCCTTTGAGCGAACCCTCGCCGAGAGCGGCACCGTCGTGCTCAAGTTCTATCTGCATATCTCCAAAGAGCGCCAGCGCGAGCGCCTGCAGGATCGCCTGGACGATCCCACAGAGCACTGGAAGTTCAAGGTCGGCGACCTGGATGCCCGTGCCCAGTGGGATGCCTACACCGCGGCCTACGAGGATGCGCTGTCCTTCTGCAGCACGCCGTATGCGCCCTGGTACATCATCCCTGCCGATCGCAAGTGGGTGCGCAACCTGTTCATCTCGCGCATCCTGCAGGATACGCTCTCCTCGCTGGACATGGCCTGGCCGCCCTTGGAGGAAGAGGCGCACGGGATCGAGACTATCCCGTGAGATAGCCAGCGCAGTCTTGAGGATAGGAACCAGCCTGCCTGGGCCAGTCTTGGCGCGCAGCGTCGCATGGCATAGAATAGCTGGCATATGCGGGCCGCGCGTCCACACCACACTCGCAAGGGAGCGCCATGGGAACAAGCCACGGGTTTCGGGTCCTCGCCACGCGCAACATCGACGAGATCAACGCCCAAGCCACTCTCTATGAGCACCAGGCCACAGGCGCCGAGTTGCTCTCCATCACGACCGAGGACACGAACAAGGTCTTTGGCATAACCTTTCGAACCACGCCCAAGGATTCAACGGGATTGCCGCACATCCTTGAGCACAGCGTCCTCAGCGGCTCGGCAAAGTATCCCCTCAAGGACCCGTTTATCGAGCTCGCAAGAGGATCGCTGCACACCTTTCTCAACGCCATGACCTATCCGGACAAGACCTGCTATCCTGTCGCCAGCCAGAACCTGCAGGATTTCTACAACCTGATAGATGTGTACATGGACGCCGTGCTCCACCCGCGGCTCACCGAGGACATCTTTGCCCAAGAGGGCTGGCACTTGGCCATGGACGCTCCCGACGACGAGCTCGGCATCGTGGGCGTCGTGTACAACGAGATGAAGGGTGTCTATTCCAGCCCGGATTCGCTGCTTGGCCGCTTTGGGCGGATGGCGCTCTTCCCCGACACGATCTATGGCAACGACTCGGGCGGCGATCCCGATGCTATCCCTACGCTGACCTACGAACAGTTCCGCGACTTTCATCGGACCTACTACCATCCGTCCAACGCGCGCATCTACTTCTATGGCGACGATGACCCCGAGGAACGCCTACGTCGCATGGCCGATTATCTCGAGAGCTACGAACAGCGCGATGTACCCTCGCAGATCGATACGCAGCCTCGGTTCGAGGATCCACAGACGTTGACCGTCCCGTACGACCCAGGTGACGGCGATAACCAAGCCAAGGGACTCATCACGGTGAACTGGCTGCTTCAGAGCACCGATGACGTCCAGCAAACCTTGGCCCTGAACATGCTCAGCCACGCGTTGCTGGGCACGCCGGGCTCGCCCCTGCGCAAGGCCCTCATCGACTCGGGCCTCGGCGAGGACCTGGCCGGCGAAGAGTTCGTCGAAGACCTCAACGAGCAAATGTTCTCCACTGGCATGCGTGGCGTCGCCGTCGAGAACCTCGACACGGTCGAAACGTTGATCGTGGATACGCTCTCCCGACTAGCATGCGAAGGCATCCCACGCGGCGCGCTGGAAGCGGCCATCAACAGCGTAGAGTTTGCCCTCCGTGAGAACAACAGTGGCAGGTTCCCACGCGGTCTGGTCATCATGCTCCGCTCGCTCTCAACCTGGCTCTATGACGGAGACCCCTTGGCGCCGTTGGCCTACGAGGAGCCTCTGGCCGCTATCAAGGAGCGATGGGCTTACGATGGGCGCTACTTTGAGGAGCTCATCCAAGAGCTCCTGCTGGACAACCCTCATCGCGTGACGGTCAAGCTGGAACCCGACGCCGGTGCCCTCAAACGGCGCGAAGAGGCTCTGCGGGCCGAGCTGGCGGATAGACGGGAAAGCATGTCTCCCGAGGAGGTCGCCGAGGTCGTGGAGCGCACGGCCGCCCTCAAGCTCTGGCAAGAGACGCCAGACACGCCCGAGGCGCGCGCCACCATTCCGCATCTCACGCTGGGAGACCTGAGTCGCCAGAACCAGCTCATCCCCCTCGAGGAATCCACACTGGAGGGGCGCCCGCTCCTCTACCACGAGCTGTTCACTAACGGGATCCTCTATCTGGACCTAGGGCTCAACCTGAAGGCCGTGCCTCTGGAGCTGCTGCCCTATGTGCCACTATTCGGGCGCTGCCTGACTGAAATGGGTACCGAGACCGAGGACATGGTCACGCTGACCCAGCGCATCGGACGCACCACAGGCGGCGTTGGCTTTGGAACCATGGTCTCGTCCATGCGCAACAGCCCCGAGACGCAGGCTTGGTTCTTCCTCCGAGGCAAGGCGACGGTTGATCACCTAGAAGACCTTCTGAGCATCATGCGTGACGTGCTCCTCACAGCGCGATTGGACGACCAAGAGCGCTTCCGCCAGATGGTGGCAGAGCAGCGCGCTGGCGCCGAAGCTTCTCTCATCCCCTCAGGGCATGCGGTTGTGAATGGGCGTTTGCGTTCTCACTTTGCGGTGGGAGACTGGGCCAATGAGGTCATGGGCGGCGTGACGCACCTACTCTTTGTGCGGCAACTTGAGCGACAGATCGCCGAGGACTGGCCCGCGGTCGTCGCCAAGCTGGAGCAGGTCCGCGATCATCTCGTGAACCGCTCCGTCGCGCTGGTGAACGCCACGGTCGACGGCGAATCGTGGCCGCAGGTACGAACCGCGCTCAGCGACCTGCTACGAGCCCTGCCAGAGCGAGGAGAGTCCCTGGCTCCATGGCACGTGACACTCCCCCGCAACTCGGAAGGGCTCACGGCGCCATCGCAGGTGAACTTTGTCGGCAAGGGCGCCAACCTCTATCAACTCGGCTACGCCTATCACGGCTCGGCCGCTGTCATCAGCAACTACCTGCGCACCACCTGGCTCTGGGAGCAGCTCCGCATCAAGGGCGGCGCATACGGCGCCTTTTGCTCCTTCAACCCGCGCTCGGGGACGCTCTCGCTTCTTTCGTACCGCGACCCGAACCTCCGAGCTACGCTGGAAGCCTATGACAAGACGGGCGCCTTCCTACGCGCAGCCGAGATCGATCAGAGTGAACTGGAGAAGAGCATCATCGGCGTCATTGGTGCCATGGATAGCTTTATGCTGCCCGACGCCAAGGGACACGCCTCCATGGTGCGCTATCTGCTAGGCGAGAGCGACGGACTCCGCCAGCGCATCCGGGAAGAGGTCCTGACCACGACGGCCGACGACTTTCGAGCCTTTGCCGATGTGCTCGATCGCGTCGCCGCGAAAGGAGACGTGGTTGTCCTCGGCTCGCCAGACGCCATCAGCGCAGCCAATGACGCCCTGGATGAGCCGCTCACCGTTCAGCCCGTCCTGTAGGAATACGGAAACATTGGCCACGCACACACAAGGATAGCTGCATGAGTCGACCGTCTAACGAGCTTCTAGATCCCATCGAGCGACGCAAGAGCGCCATGGCCTATGATGATCGCAAGGTATCTGCAGGCATCCTACGCCTCGTGTTTGAGGCAGCAAGATGGGCGCCGTCGTCCTTTAACGAGCAACCGTGGCGTTTCATCGTGGGCACGCGTGACGATCCCGATGCCCACGCGCGCGTGGCGAGCTGCCTCTCCAAGGGCAACGACTGGGCCCGCAAGGCGCCCGTCCTCGTCGTGGCGATTGCCTCCACTAACCTGTCTCGGAACGGCCGCCCCAATGCCTACTATGCCCACGACCTAGGCTTGGCTCTACAGAATCTCATGGTCCAGGCGACGGCGCTGGGATTGGCGAGCCACCCCATGGGAGGCTTTGACAAGGAGAAGGCCGCCGAGCTGCTTCAAGTGCCAGAGGGCTATCGTCCCATGACCATGGTAGCCCTGGGCTATCCCGGCGATCCTGCCGCCCTGTCGGCCTCGGATCGTGAACGAGAGCTCGGCCCCCGCAAGCGCAAGCCGCTGGATGAGCTCATCTTTGCGGGGAGATTCGGCGAGGCGGCGGGCTTTGCCAGCGTCTCTCAGCCTAACGCTGATCGCAACACCAAGACGGGAGACCTTGCATGACGTACACAACGCCCGATCCAACCGTCGATCCTCGCCTACGGCGCTATGTGATACCGGCTCGCATCGTCTGGCAAACCGAGGGCGGCGCCACGCCCCAGGACCCCGAGGCGCTTCTTCAGGCTGACGACGGACAGGCATCGCTCTTCCCGCAGAGAGTCTGCACGCTGACCCACCGAGGCCAAGCGCCCGGCATCTTGCTCGACTTTGGCCGCGAGCTACAGGGCGGCGTCCAGATCACGGCCATCGCCGCCACGGATACCAAGCCCGTGCGGCTGCGCGTCCGGTTCGGCGAATCCGTTGGCGAGGCCATGTCCGATGTCGACCCCGCCGGCATCCCTGGGCAAAGCTACCTCAACGACCACGCCATCCGCGACCAGACCACGTTGCTGCCAGCCATCGGCTCAACCGAGATCGGTAACACCGGGTTTCGCTTTGTGCGCCTCGACCTCGTGGACGAGGGACGCGCCGTAGACCTCTCCGCCGTGCGGGCCATTGCCATCTACCGCGACCTGCCCTATCTGGGTGCCTTTGCCTGCAACGACGAGCGCCTAGACCGGATCTGGCAAACGGGGGCCTACACTGTCCACCTGAACATGCAGGGCTACGTATGGGACGGCATCAAGCGCGATCGCCTGGTCTGGATAGGCGACATGCACCCAGAGACCCGCGTCATCAGCACCGTCTTTGGTTGGCAGGACGTCGTGCCCAGCAGCCTCGACTTTGTGCGGGACGGAACCCCCCTGCCCGGCTGGATGAACGGGATCAGTTCCTATTCGATCTGGTGGCTGCTCATCCAACACCACTGGTACCTCTACCATGGCGATCGGGCCTATCTAGCACAGCAACGCGACTATCTGCTCGGGCTTCTCGCGCAGCTCCTAGAGAGAATCGGCCCCGACGGCACCGAACGTCTCGACGGGATGCGCTTCCTCGACTGGCCCACAGCCGACAATGACGAGGCACGCCACGCCGGATTGCAGGCCATTATGGCACTAGCCATGCGCGCGGGCGCAGAGCTATGCGACACTCTCGGCGAAACCGAGATGGCAGAGCGCTGCCGCCAGGGTGAGCACGCCCTGTCCCAGCACCAACCAAAAGTCGGCAGCACCAAGCAGGCGGCAGCCCTACTCGCACTCGCTGGGCTCAAAGACGCCAAAACGATGAACGAGCAGCATCTAGCCGTGGGCGGCGCGCGCGGGATGAGCACGTTCTATGGCTACTATATGCTGCAAGCGCGCGCCATGGCGGCAGACCATAAGGGCGCGCTGGACGCCATCCGCGCGTACTGGGGCGCCATGCTCGACTTGGGAGCGACCACCTTCTGGGAGGATTTCGACCTCGCGTGGGTCGAGGGCTCGGCGGGTATCGATGAGATCGTGCCGCCGAACAAGCGGGACATCCACGCCGATTTTGGGCGCTACTGCTATCAGGGACTGCGGCATAGCCTGTGCCACGGGTGGGCAGGCGGCCCCACGGCGTGGCTCTCCGAACACGTGCTGGGGATTCGCCCTACCGCCCCGGGGTTCGCGCGCGTGCGCATCGAGCCCCATCTCGGCGATCTCGCATGGGCCAAGGGCACCTTCCCCACGCCCCGCGGCTTGATCCGCGTGGCGCATCGCCGGCTTGCAGACGGCACCATCGAGAGCGAGATCGACCTTCCAGTCGGCGTAGAGCGCGTCGCGGCAGGCCCCAGTCTGCCAATCTGATAGGCTGGCCAACGCAGCGAAGCGTTGCTAGGATACATGTGATCGTTGACTGACGAGCAGAGCAAGGGAGCAGCATGAAGGAAAAGGTGCGGATTGGCATCATCGGCACGGGTATCATCGGGAAGGCACACATCCGCAACTATGCCGAGATCCCCGAGGCAGAGATCGCTGCGGTGTGCGACCTGCGCGAAGACGAGGCCAAGCGAGTTGCGCAAGAGAACGACATTCGCGACGTATACAGCGACTATCACGACCTGCTGGCGCGCGACGACATCGACTCGGTGGACGTGGCGCTCCACAACAGGCTTCACGCGCCCGTGACCATGGACGCGCTGGAGGCAGGCAAGCACGTCTACTGCGAAAAGCCCATGTCTTGGTGCTACCAGGATGCCAAAGCCATGCACGACAAGGCCGCCGAGACCGGCCAGATGCTGCACATTCAGTTGGGCACGCTCTACCAGACCGAATGCCGCGCCGCCAAGCGCATGATCGAAGCCGGCCTTCTCGGCGACATCTACTATGCCAAGGCATCGCACTATCGCCGTCGCGGTCGCCCGTGGGTAGATGGCTATGCCACGCCGGCGTTTGTCCAGCGCAAGGCTGCGGGCGGCGGAGCCATGCTGGATATGGCCGTGTACCACATCTCGCGCATGCTGTACCTATTGGGCAATCCGGAGGTGTTGACCGTCTCTGGGAACACGTTCCAGGCGCTCGATATGTACAAAGACCGCCGTGACGTGGCCGGATACGACGTAGAAGAGATGGGCATGGCTGTCATCCGGCTGGATGGCGGCATCACCTTCCTTATGGAAGAGGCCTGGGCGATCCACTCGGATCAGCCCCAGGGCGACCACATCTATGGCGCCAAGGGCGGGCTTCGGCTGGAGCCTTTCACCTACTTGGCCACGGTAGCCGACATGGAGATGGACGGCACCTTTGACCTGAAGGCCGCCGACTGGCGATGGCATCAGTGTGATCCCAAGACCGCCGGCTATGATAGCAGCCAGCGGCACTGGATCTGGGCGCAGTTGGGCCGCGTGCCCTTGATCGATACGGCTGGCATCGCCCTGAACACCGCGTTTATCACGGAGGGCGTCTACCTATCATCACATCTGAACCGCGAAGTCCGAGCGGAAGAGATCGCGTCAGCAGAAAAGGGCCTCGGCCGATAGGCGTGTCGCACGACACGGGTTCCGGCAAACATCGCTGGAACCCGTGTCTCCTGCCAGACGTCCATAGGGCGATGTACCATCGCAATGGACCCACCAAGGCAAGCTCGTCTCGAGCCTTACTGGCGCTGCTTCTGGCTAGCGTCCTCTTCTGCCTATCGTGGAGCACAGCCGGATGCCAACGCCCTCTGCCCAGGCCAACTCCAACTGCTTCTGTCACAGCAACCCAAGCCCACGCCACCTCCACCCGTGCCACGGTGGCGATTGAGCCGACGGATGCGCACACATCCATTGCTACCGCTAACCCTACCCCCACACTGAATCCCTCACCGACGCGGCACACAACGCGAGCCGCCACGTCGCAGCCTTCCATGGCTCAGGCGGACGCGTCGACCCCGGAAGCGACGCCCGTCTGGGCGAACAGCGTCGAGGCGCTTGGCGAGCTGACGTTGCCTGCCGACTGGGTTGCCGACATAGATCTCACGGGCTCGGTCACTGTGACCCATCCGGCCGAGTGGGCAGCAAGCGAGCAGGGCATGTACGAGCTATCCTTCCTGGCGCCACGGCATGCCTGGGCCAAGGTACGCGTCGTGGATCGGGCATCGAGCATCGGCGGCAGCATTGAAAAGCTCGCCGCCTTGGCGGAGCAACTGCGCGCCCTAGAGAGCAAGCACTACAACGTGATCCAGGTGGAGCAGACCATGCTCCAAGAGCCGGTGCACGTAGCGTTGGTCTCGCTCTATGCGCGAGATCGGCAGCGCTCGGATCTGCTGTGCCAGGTGGTCCACGCATGGTTGCCCCTAGAAGATGACCATCACGTCTATGGCACCCTGGGCCGCTACGGCCACGTCGTGCCATGCCTCACCGTAGACGAAGTGGACACACTGCTACGCATGATGATCGCGTCTGCCCGCACTAGTTTGCCCGCTAGCCCTTGACCGCCTCGCTTGCGTGGCGTATATTGGCGTTGAGAGACATCGTCTGTCGTGCGGTGTGGGTACGTGCAAGAGAGGAGCTGCTCAGATGGAGATCCGTGTGGCCGAGCCGCGCGTGTTGGTCTTGCAAGAACAGGTAACGTTGGACAAAGCTGAGGGCCTCGCATGGGGCAAGAAGGATCAGGCCTTCAGCACGCTGGCGCGCCTCTTCCAGAGGCCCAGCGAAGAGGATTACGAGCTCGTGTACCGTGAGGTGCGCTACGAGCCCTTCTGGCACGTAGCCGTGGCCACCAAGGCGACCTATGATCGCATACGCCGCTACAGTGTGTCCATCCCGGCAGCCGAGGTCAAAGCAGTCACCATCAACGACGTGGACTATGACGTGATCGGGGGGCAGATCACGCTAGAGGGCATGGAACACTGCGAGAGCGGCGGTCGCGTGGATGTGACGGTCAACGGCCTGGACGGTCAGCCGGATAAGACGCTAGCGGGATATCTCAACTATGCTGCCGACGAGGTATCGCCAGAGGCGCTGAACAGCTTTGCGCCGGATGGGGCGCTGGTGCTCCCGCCGAACATGCCGGCCTCGTCAATGCTGCGACGCGCCATTGCCGGTATCACCGGTAGCGTGGATGCCGACACAATCCTCGACGAGATGCTCGACGTGGAGAGTATGGAGCTCTACTTCCGCCCCATCTATGGCTTTACCTTCCGCTGGATCTCAAAGGATCGCGAGGGAACGCTGGTCTACGACGCCCTCAAGGAAGAGTTCTCCACCAAGGGCAACGTATACCCCGAGTTTGCTCCCGAGCCGATGGATGCCACAGCCTTGCTAGACGTGACGCAAGAGACCGTTCAGAGCTTGCTGCCTGACGATCACCTCTTTGAGCTCAAGAACAAGCCGCTAGAGCCCAAAACAGAATAGCCGCAACGTCCCCGGGCCACAGCGCCTTGACGCCGAGGCCCGGGGCAGTGTCCCGTCGTGCCCCGGCGGCCACCATGCCAAGACCTATCGTCAGGAGCGCCCATGCAGCAACGTCAGGCCCTCTTCGAGACCGTTGTCGCTCGACAGGTGGCCTTACCGTACCTGCTGTATCTCCCTGAAAAGTACAACCAGCGGCCGCGCTTCCGGTGGCCGCTGATGCTATTCCTGCACGGGGCTGGCGAGCGCGGAGACGAACTCGAGCTCGTGCAAAAGCACGGCCCTCCCAAGCTGCTGCAAGAGCGCGCGCTTCCCTTTGTGATCGTATCGCCGCAATGCCCCCAAGGCACGAGCTGGTCCGCGATGACAGAGGACTTGATCGCTCTTCTCAAAGACGCCAAGAGGCGCTATCGCGTGGATCCGGAGCGAGTCTATGTCACTGGCTTGAGCATGGGCGGATTCGGCACCTGGGCGTTGGCTGCCGCGCGCCCCGATCTCATCGCGGCTATTGCACCCATCTGCGGTGGATCCGATTGGTTCCATGGGTTCCCTCTGCGTGCCTTACGTCTCTGGCAGATGCCCGTTTGGGCCTTCCATGGCGCCAAAGACCAAGTAGTGCCGCCGAGCGGATCGCGCGAGCTCGTTGAGCTCTTGCAGGCTCTGGGGGGCCCAGCACGGCTGACAGTGTACCCCGACGCCGATCACGATAGCTGGACGGCAACCTACGAGAACTCGGAGCTCTATCGATGGCTCCTGTCCCAAAGGCTTGGCCCCCCTCGTGAGCCCTTGCCCAGAGAGGCCAGCACAGTCGACGGCGACACCGTTCGCTACTGGCACACGGCAGACGCCGGCTATGTGATAGAAGCACGGGGCCAAGGGGTCCCGGCGCTCGCTCCTATCAGCCACGAGGCCTGGGACACGCTCAGCCAGGCACCTATGG
>CAYOBT010000031.1:0-13462 GCA_964402205.1 uncultured Anaerolineales bacterium | reverse complement strand
GGGCAGCGCGTCGCCTCGATGGGGATGGTCATCCTGCAAAAGGGGCAGGGCTTTTCCGTGGGCGGCTTGGGCTCAGCGGGCGGCGGCGGTGGCTTGCGCATGAGGCGGTTGGCTCCGCGCACCACAAAGAAGACGACGATGGCCAGCAAGCAGAAGCTCACCAGGCTGTTGATGACCACGCCAAAGCGCCAGGTAAGCGCGCCGGCAGCGTTGGCGTCGGCCAGCGTGGCATAGGGGCCCGCGGGATCGCCGTGGCGCAAGACCACGAACAGGTTGGCAAAGTCCATCAAGCCCAAAAGCAGCGAGAGCGGGGGCATGATAACGTTGTCCACCAGGCCGCGGACCAGTGCGGTGAACGCCGTACCTACCGTAAAGCCGACGGCCATGTCGAGCACGTTGCCACGCTTGATGAACGCGAGGAACTCTTTCCATAGCTTTGCCATGACTTGCCCCCTCTAGCTTGCGTCGCCTCCAGGCTCCTCGTCCTTGGCGGCGGCGCTGCGCTGCACCTCGGCGGGAATGGTGGTCCAGCCCAGTCGGGTGCAGGCCGCAAAACGCAAGTGTCCCGCCACCACTTCGTAGGCGTCCTCGCCCGGCTTTTGGGCGACCAGGATGGGCTGCAAGAGGCCGTGCTGCGCGATGCTCTTGGCCACCTGCTCGATGTCCTGGGTATCCAGCGGGACGCCAGTGGCCTCGATCTTTTCCACGGGGATCTGCTGGACCACTTCGGCTTCGCGGCCGTGACCCTCGCCGCGGAGCTCGGCGCCCGAGCGGTACGAGTACACGTAGGGAATGGCCAGGTCGATGTTGGGCGTGCGCTGGATGGCCTTGAAGATGGCGCGGTTGATCTGGTAGGCCGTCTCGGCGCGGCGCTTGACGCGGGTCTGGTAGCGCAGCCGCAGGTACACGCCATAGTCGTACAGATCGGAGCGGATGTAGGGGGCCTCGCCCGTGGCCTCGATGACATCGGCCGTCACCTGGCGGGCGGCGTTGAGCATGATGCGCTCGGCCGTATCCCAATCCGAGTCGTAGGTGATGCGCACGACGACCTCGTCCAGCATAAAGGCCGCTTCCTGCGTCACGGTATAGTTGATGGCCACTTGGCTAAAGAGCATGGCGTTGGGCACCAGGATAAAGCGCCCGACGGCCTCCTTGGAGCTGATGCTGCCGCCGACCTGGTTGAGGACAGTGTACATCACCCCGACCTCCTGCACGTCGCCGGTGAGTCCCAGGTTGGGGAACTGGACTCGGTCGCCAGGGCGAAAGGGCCGCTTGATGGAGACCAGCGCCCACGCCGCGAAGCCGCTCACCGGAGCCTGCAGCGACCAGCCCAGGATCAGCCCGCCGAACAGCGTAAAGAACTGCCCCACGGCCCCGAGCTGCCCAAAGCCATAGCCGATCACCAGCAGCACGGCGAGGACGGCCACCAGGCGGTAGAGACTGCCGAGCATCTGGCCCTCGGCGGGAGGCTTTTGGCGACGCCTCAGGCTCCCGATGGTCAGTAGGGTGATGAGGTCAAAGACTGCCAGCACGGCCAGCACGTCCGCCGCCAGCAGAAAGGCGGACATGCCCGAGGGTAATGTGATGAGATCGGGCCACAGCTGGTACGCGCCAAAGGCCAGAACAGCCAGCGCCGCACTGATGATCAGCGAGACGAGCCGACGACGGGTGTATCTGGGCACGGGAGCTCCTTTGGTGCTAACGATGACGGGGGGAGTCTAGCATGCAGGGGCAGGGTGCGCAATGGCGAGCGGCTAGCGGTGCCCGTCCATCCATACGGCGGCGCCATCCACCAGGGCGGGGAGTCGGATGCGCGTGAGGACGTCCAACGCGTCCTGGCCGAGATCGCGGCTGAGATCGACGGGCGGATAGACCTCCAGCGCGGCAAAGGCGCGGCGCACGAACCGCCCCAAGACGTGGTTGGTGCTGTTCATGACGTGACCGGCGATCTCGCGGCAACCGCCATAGGCAGCGTCGGCCTCGTGCAGCTGCTGCAGGACCTGGGCCATCTGCCATTGCTGCACGAGGCCATGGCCCTGGAAGGGGTTCTCGGGCTGGGCATCCCACGCGGCGCGAATGAGGTCGCGCGCCATCACGGGGCGGAGGGTATCTAGCAAGTCGGCGCGGGTCACGCGGCCCGTGCGTTGGGCGTGCCGGCTGGCCACGTGCAGAAAGAAGGCGAGGATCTCGACGCGCAGGCTTAGGTCCTCGCGGGGGCCTGGGAGCTCGTCCTTCCAATCGGCATAGGCGCCGCGTGTGATTTCGAGCAAGGCCCAAGACCCAGCCACGAGCGTACTGCGCAGCCGTTCGACAGCGAGGTGCCAATTGGGCGAATCACTCATGCGGTTCGGTGGTGCTTTCTGGAGCATAGGCGGTCGTATGCTCCTGGGCGGTGCGCCAGTCGAGTCTGCATCGTCGAACGCGTGCAAGCGTTCTCTTTGGCAACTTGCTCGTGCTCCTCTGCCAAGAGTGTACGACCAGTCTATCCCATACGTCAAGGGCACGAGCCGTCGCGTGAGCGGGTGACTAGGGGGTTGCGAGGGCGACTTGCTCTAACAGCGCCACCGTCGCCTGGACGATCCGCCGTCGCTGCTCGGCGGCGTCGATGCTCGCCTCGCCATCGCGGGGCTGTTCGCCATAGGCGCCGAACTGGGCGTGGTTGCCGCCTTTGATGGGCACCCATCGCGTCTTGGGCGGGAGCAGCTCGCGATACGTGGCGATCTTGTCGGCCGTCGCCAGGCCGTCCTCGGTGGCATAGATGGAGGTCACGGCCAGGTCGCTGCTGCTCAGGTCACTGCTGGCGGGCGGATAGGATGCCCAGAGCACGAGGCCTTGGACGCCATCGACGTGGCCGTGGGCATAGCGCGCGGCCATGGCGCCGCCCAGCGAGTGCCCGCCCACCACCCAGCGCTCTACCGAGGGATAGGCTTGGATGACGCGGGTCGCGCGCTCGGGCCCCAGCACGGCCAGGTTCAGCGGCATGGGGACGATCGCCACGCGATAGCCCTCGCGGGCAATGTCGCGAGCCACCGGCGCATAAGAGCGCGCATCCACGCGCCCGCCCGGGTACAGGATCAAGCCCACGGCGTCGGTGGCGGCTGCTACGGGCTCGAACACCAGCCATGGGCGGGTTTGCACGCGGATTCGCTCGTCGGAGCGCAACGCGGCCAGGGCTTCGGGCGCTGGGCCCCGCGGCGTGTATCCCCAGGCCAGCGCGCTCGCGAGGACGATCAGCACCACGGCGATGGGCAGGAACCACCAACGGATTCGGTGACGCATGGCATGTCCTTTCAAGGAGTTGATCCTGTGAATGCTAGCATAGACGGCCTGCGCGCGCCACACGCGATGCGGCGCTTTTGCGGAGCGCTGGCAATCGGGGAATCGCCGGGCGCCTTGCAATGTGACGGGCTTCTGGTAGGCTAGGAGTGTAGGGGCAACGTAGCCACGGTCCGAGGGCGGAACAGTCGAACAGGGGGGGCCTTGGGCGAGACAGGCGAGACGGTCGAGACGGGGTCGGTGCGCCAGCGCGTGGCCAACATCGCTTGGGTGGGCGTGCTACTCGTCGTGGTGGTGTTGGCGTTGCTGACGGTGCTTGCCGTGCGGTACGCGACGACGGTGGATACCATGCGCACGTGGGTGGAGGAACAGGGCGTCATCGTGGGCGAGATCGCCGAGGGCGCCGCCGAGGACGTGGCCGTGGGGCAAATGGCCCGCGTCCGTGTGGCAGGCGACTGGTATGAGGGACGCGTGGCCGAGGTAGCAGAGGAAGCGGTGCTCGCCGGCGATGAGGGCAACAACAGCGAGCGGCCCTATGTGCGGATCGGCGTCGCGTTGGATGCCGAGGGTGTTGAGCTGCCCACCGACGAGCCCGTCGAGCTTCGCATCATCACGGGATGGCGATTGCCATGACAGACAACACGCAGCAAGATCCAGAGCAACGCAAGGGCCTTGCACCTGGCGCCACCAAGCTTCTATGGCGCATCGTGGACTATTTGGGACGCTACCGAGGGGAGGTCATCAAGGTCTCGCTGCTGCTGGTGGCGACGACGCTCTTGGGGCTGGCACCCCCCTACGTGATGCAAGAGGTCATCGATCGCGGCCTCTCTAGCGGGAGCCCGACGGCGCTGGGGCTGTTTGCTGTGGGGCTGGTGGCGTTGGCCGTGCTGGGCGGGGCGCTGGAGATGGTCCGCCGCTATAGCACCGACGTTATCGTCCAGTCGGCAGTGCGCGACATTCGCAACGATCTGTACGCGCTGACGCTGCGGCACTCGTTCGGCTACCATGACCGCACGCGCACGGGACAGCTCATCTCGCGCATGACCAGCGACATCGAGCATATCAACCGCTTCCTGGGCTTTGGGCTCACCGGATTGCTGACGATGGTGCTGACGTTCGGTGGCGCGCTGTACATGCTCTCGCGCATGAGCTGGCAGCTCGCGCTGATGGGGCTGCTTATCGCGCCGCCACTGAGCTTTGTGGCCATCCGCGCCTCCGAGGCGTTGGGGCCACGCTTTTACAAGTTGCGGCAGCAGTTCGGCAAGGTGACGGCCCAGTTTCAGGAGAACCTGGCGGGCGTGCGCGTGGTCAAGGCGTTTGCCCGCGAAGAGCACGAGATCGGCAAGCTGCGGCGAGAGCTGGACGAGTTCTTTGAGCAGCAGATGGGCGTGATCAAGATCTTTTCCACGTTCATGCCAACCATGGGCGTGCTGACGAGCGTCGGGACGGTGGTCATCCTCTGGTTTGGCGGGCGGCAGGTCATCGAGGGGCGGCTGTCCCTGGGCGAGCTGGTGGCCTCGCAGGCCTACATGATGATGCTCACGCAGCCGATCCGCATGGTGGGATTCATGCTGGTGCGGGTCAAGCGGGCCACGGCGGCGGCGCAGCGAATCTTTGAGGTGTTGGACGAGCCGCGCGACGTGGAGGAAAAGTGCCACGCCGCCGAGCTGGAGCGCATCGAGGGCGAGATTCGGTTCGAGGATGTGAGCTTTGCCTACCAGAACGGCGCCGCGGTGCTCCACGACTGCACGCTGACCATCAAGCCGCGCGAGACGGTGGCCCTCATGGGCGCGACGGGCTCGGGCAAGACGTCCATCATGAACCTGATCCCCCGCTTTTACGACGTCACCGAGGGGCGTGTGCTCATCGACGGGCATGACGTGCGTGACGTGACGCTGCGTTCGCTGCGGACGCAGATCGGCATCATCTTCCAAGAGTCGTTCCTGTTTGCGGGGACGATCGCGGAGAACATCGCCTATGGCCGACCGGACGCTTGCCGCGAGGAGATTGTGGCGGCGGCCAAGGCGGCTCAGGCGCACGATTTTATCATGAGTTTCCCCGAGGCCTATGACACGCACGTCGGCGAGCGCGGCGTGACGCTCTCGGGCGGGCAGCGCCAGCGCGTGACCATCGCCCGTGCGCTGCTGCTCAATCCGCCCATCCTGCTGATGGACGACTCGACCTCTAGCGTGGACGTCGAGACCGAGTACCTGATCCAGCAGGCGTTGGCGCTCACCATGGTGGATCGCACCAGCTTGGTCATCGCGCACCGCCTCTCGACGGTCAAGAATGCGAATCGCATCGTGGTGCTAGATGAGGGGCGCATTGTCGAGGTGGGCACGCACGAGGAGCTGCTGGCCCTGGGTGGCATCTACAAGCGGATCTATGACACACAGCTAGCCGACCAGGAGGAGGCGGCAGAGGAGGTCGCGGCGGCGAGTCCCACGGGCGGGGAGGGGGTGTAGCATGGGAGGTTGGCGACACGGGTTCCGCTATGCCGCCGCCGACAAGGCTGAGTTCGATTGGCGGCTGTTGCTGCGCTCCTTCATGTTCATGCGTGGATACGTGTGGGCACTGGCCCTTTCGGTGGTCACGGTCATCGCCGTGACGGTGACGGACCTCTACCAGCCCAAGCTGCTGCAGTTGGCCATCGACCGCGACATTGCGGGCAGGGACATGTCTGGCTTGATGCGGACGACGGCCATTTACCTCGGCATCGTGCTAGCGCACCATGTCACCGTGGGCGCCCAGATCTGGGTGACGCACTGGCTGGGAGAGAACGTCACCCGCGATATGCGGCATACGCTGTTCGAGCACGTGCAGAGGCTGTCGCTGCCTTTCTTTGACGAGAGCGAGCTCGGCGACACCATCTCGCGCATGACCAACGATATCAACCTGCTGAACGAGCTCCTCAGCAACGGCCTCGTGACGCTGGTCAACATTGTGGTGACCCTTGGCGGCGTGCTGATCGCCATGTTCAGCATGAACGCGCGGTTGACGCTGGTGGCCTTTGCCGTGATCCCGCTCATGTACGTGGTGACGGCCGTGTTTCGCCAATGGGTGGGCCAGGCCTACCGCCTCACCCGCGAGACCGTCGCCAAGGTGACGGCTCGCGTCGAAGAGGGCGTGACGGGCGTGCGGATCATCCAGGCCTTTGCCCAGGAGGATCAGGACCTGGCCACCTTCCGCCGTATCAACGAGGAGAACCGCCAGGCGACGCTCGAGGCCGCGGCGGTGCGGGCGGTCTATTTTCCCGCCATCAACCTGACGGGCACCATCGGCATGGGGCTGGTGCTCTGGTTCGGCGGCTCGGCTATCCTGCGCGATCAGCTCACCGTCGGCGTGCTGGTGGCGTTCATCTCGTACCTGTTCCGATTCTTCCAGCCCATCCGCAGCCTCACGGTGCTCTATGACCAGGTGCTGGCGGCCATGGCAGCCTCGGAGCGCATCTTCGAGCTGCTTGACGCCGAGCCCGAGGTGGAGGATCGCCCCGATGCGCACAAGCTGACGGACGTCGAGGGCCACGTGCGGTTCGACGACGTGCGCTTTGGCTACGAGGAGGATCAGCCCGTCCTGGAGGGGATCAACCTGGAGGTGCATCCTGGCGAGATGATCGCCATCGTGGGGGCAACGGGCGCTGGCAAGACGACGATCATCTCGCTGCTGCAGCGTCTCTATGACGTGTGGGACGGGAGCATTGCGGTGGATGGCTGGGACCTGCGCGACGTCACCAGCGATTCGCTGCGGCGACACCTGGGCGTGGTGCTGCAGGACGGATTCCTGTTCTCCGACACGATCCGCGAGAACATCCGCTATGGCAAGCTGGATGCCACCGACGAGGAGGTGGCGGAGGCGGCCCAGTCGGTGGGCGCCGAGGAGTTCATCCTGCGGATGGAAGATGGCTATGATACGGAGGTCCGCGAGCGCGGCGAGAAGCTCTCCATGGGCGAGCGCCAGCTCGTGTGCCTGGCGCGGGCGTTGGTGGCTGATCCGCGTATCCTGATCCTGGACGAGGCGACGTCTAGCATTGACCCCTACACGGAGCTGGTGATCCAGCGCGGCCTGGAAGAGATGTTCAAGGAGCGGACGTCCATCGTCATCGCGCACCGCCTCTCGACGGTGCGGCGCGCGGATCGCATCTATGTGATGGATCAGGGCCGCGTGGTGGAGGTGGGTCCGCACGACGAGCTCTTGGCCGAGGGCGGGCTCTATAGCACGCTCTATGAGATGCAGTTCAAGGCGCAGGAGCAGCCTGCGGAGGCGCAAGCGGGGGCATAGCGGGGCGATACGGTCTCGGCTGACAACGGAATCGCGGCCAAGTTCAGCGAATCGTATCCTTCGTTGGACATAATGCGCATTTTCGTGTATAATATGTGCTAGTGATGGGATGTTATGGCATCCCTCGACCGTGAGGCGTCGCCACAGCGGGAAACCATGCTGTGGGGCGGAATGGTGGAGGTTTGGCGAGGACGCTCGGAGACAACCGATTCCAATGGATGGCGGCCTGACCGCCAGTGTTTCCTCACCGCGCTCTGACGGGGGATCGCAACTTGGCAGACCGGTGAGTGCGTGTTTGTTAGGCTGAGGTCACTCAGTCGCGCATGGTGATCCGTGGTTCTGCGCAACCCCAACGCGCAGCCAAGGATACAGGGTGCCCCCAGAAGGGGTCACGCTGCGGAAACGCACCTCGTCTCTGAATTCCTGCTGCTGTTCCCAAGGCGCCGATGCTGGTTCGCGCTGCGAGCCTTTGGCATTCGGCGCTTTTGCTTTCTACGGACCGGAGCACGCTTTGGGGCGGGTGACGGCAATGTTTGCCGTACCTGGCTTGCACGGCCCGGCGCAGCGCGGTTGCGCATGGGCGGATTCAGCAAAGGAAAGGACGCAGGAGGTATGGTTACTGTTCAGCGGCGAGGCAACGAGTCTTTGGAGCGTTTGATGAAGCGGTTCCGCAAAGAGGTGCAGCACGAGCGCGTGTTGACCGTGGCGCGGAGGCGACGCTTCTATGAGAAGCCATCGGCCGCGCGCAAGCGCAAGGCCGCGAAAAAGCTGGCCAAGAGCCGCAAGACTACGCGCAAGATGCACCCGTTCCAGAACAACTAGTGCGGTCGCCAGGTTCGATGGGTCTGTCGTTTGGGAGGAACAGGGTAGAGGAGGCTGGTCTTGGGTCGCAAAGTTGATCCGCGCGGTTTCAGGTTGGGGTACATTCGCGATTGGGACTCGAAATGGTTCGCAGAGGGCCAGGATTATGCGGACCTCATCAACGAGGATGCCGATATTCGGGATATGATTCATGAAGAGATGCCCCGCAGTGGCATTTCGCGCATCAAGATTGAGCGCTATGCGCGGGCTATCTCTATCGGCATCTCGACATCGCGGCCAGGCGTGGTGATCGGGCGGCGCGGTTCGAATATCAACGCGCTCAAGGACAAGGTCACCGAGATGACGGGGTTGGAGCCGAGCAAGGTGCGCCTGGATGTCGTCGAAGTGGAGAACCCCGATCTGTGCGCGCCGGTGGTGGCCGAGGGCATCGCAGAGCAGCTCGAGCGGCGCATCTCGCCGCGGCGGGCCATGCGTCGCGCCATTCGGTCGGCCATGCGTGCGGGCGCCGAGGGGATCAAGATCGAGTGCAAGGGCCGGCTCTCTGGCTCTGAGATGGGGCGTCGTGAGTGGCACTTGGAGGGGCGCGTGCCCCTGCACACGTTGCGCGCGGATATCGACTTTGCCCGATCAGAGTCCAGGACGACCTATGGCATGATCGGCGTGAAGGTGTGGATTAATCGCGGGGAGGTCTTCCCCGACGCAGATGAGTCTGAGGGGAGGAGCCCCCATGCTGCAGCCTAAGCGGCGCAAGTATCGCAAGGAACACCGGGGCCGAATGAAGGGCAAAGCCTATCGAGGCAGCGACATTCAGTTCGGCGAGTATGGCCTAAAGGCAATGGAGCCCTGTTGGCTCACCAGCCGCCAGCTCGAGGCGGGACGGCGCGTCATCACGCGCAATCTCAAGCGGCAGGGCCAGGTGTGGATCCGTGTTTTCCCACACAAGCCTGTGACCAAGCGCGCGGCCGAGAGCCGCATGGGCTCGGGCAAGGGCGAAATCGACCACTATGTGGCCGTCGTCAAGCCCGGGCGGATCGTGTTTGAAGTGTCTGGGACGGATCAGCTCACGGCGGAGCATGCGCTCGAGCAGGCGGGGCACAAGCTTCCCTGCAAAACGGAGGTGGTGGAACGATCTGTCGAGGGCCTCTGATGCGCAGCGCCGCCTTGGGCGTGGGATCAGATGGTAAGGAGGCAGGTGCCGTGTTTGATGTTGGATCCAGGGTCGTGCATCCCTGCTATGGGGCAGGCGAGATCGTGCATATTCGCGAAAAGACGATCGGCGATATCTCCCATACCTACTATATTATCGATGCTGTGATGGGCGATATGGAGCTGATGGTCCCGGTCAAGCGTGCTGACGAGGTGGGGCTGCGTGAGGTGCAGCCGTTGCTGGACCTAGAGCGAGCTTTGGAAGAGTGTGCTGTGCCGCCTGATCCGGACGAGATCGAGAAGGATTACCGTCGACGCAAGGCCAAACTGGGTGAGGCGCTGAAATCGGGCGATTACGACGAGGTGGTAGAGGTGGCGCGCAAACTCTACTTTCGCGGCACCAACCGCGTGTTGGGCGCCACCGATCGTGCCATGCTGAATCGGGCCAAGGACCTGCTGGCGGCCGAGCTGGCGTTGGCCGCGGATACCGACGTGGATTGGGCGATGGAGCAGATCGAGGAGCGCCTGGCGGCCATGGTGGCTGCCGAGATGGAGCAAGCTTCCTAGAGCGGCTCCGGGCTACGCTGCGCGGCTCGTATGCGGCCCGCGACGGCGACACCAGCGTGGCACAACGGGGCGATACTGTTCGACGTGGGCCGGAGGGAGGATGTGGGTGACGGAACGTGTAGATGGATCTTGGCGGGTGGAGACGTGGTTGCTGGACGATGGCAAGCTGCGTCGGCCGCGCTCCAATGAGGAGCTTTCGTACGAAGAGTTCCTGAAGCAGCGCGAGCCAGAGGTCGCCTATGTGGTGTATCGGAGCCAAAAGGGCAGCTATAGCAATAGCAGAGGTGGTCGGCCCCCTTGGCGTCGCGTGAAGCGGCTATCTAGGCTCAAGCGGTACGTGTAGGCTCGTCGTGACCGATCGATAGCGAAACAGCGCCGGAGGGATTCCCTCCGGCGCTGTTCTTTGCGACGTCGCGTGGACTAGAAGCCCCAGCGGTCGTTGCTGCTGGAACGCCTCGGCGAGGACGAGCCGCGCGGGCGCGCCTTGTCGATCTTGAGCGTCCGGCCATCGAGCTCTTTACCGTTGAGCTCTTGGATAGCCTTCTCGACGCCCTCGGCGGTCGCCATGTCCACAAAGCCGAACCCTCTCGAGCGGCCTGTGTACTGGTCTGTCAGGATGCGGACATCCTGGACGTCCCCGCCTGCGACACGAACGAGCGCAATGACTCGTCTGTCGTGTCATAGTTGAGGTTGCCAACATAGAGTGTGTTTGCCATCGTTACCTCCGATGGTCCGAGCCATTATCTGGCCCGTGTAGGGTCACCGCCCCCTGTTCTGCAGGATTGAAGAGTGGCACGCAGAACCAGGCTGTGACCGAGACACTTCTTGGCCGGACCCGAAACGTAGCTGACCAGGACCGATCGGGGATACCGTACGGGGCTGGAAGCGTCGAATCCACAAGAAGCACGTACCTTATCTGACACCATTTAGACGGTGTCTTTACGCCACTCTATGAAAGAGTGTACCATACCAGACTGATCTTGTCAAGTACGTCTAAACGCGTCTAGGCTAGCTTATGAGGGCCTCTTCTCGCCAGCCCGAGGAGGCGCCAGGTACGCGCTGTGGCGCGGCTCTAGTAGCCGGTGGGGTCGCCGATGCTGCGGTCGCTGCGGTCGCGGAGGCGGTCGGCGCCGGGATCGTCGCCAAGCAGGGCGTGTAGGTTGTCGCTCACCTGCTGGCGTGTGTCGCCCACGATGAGCTTTGGGGCACCTTTGATCTGGACCGTTAGCTGCCATCGCCCGTCGGGACGCTTGGCGATCTGGCTCTGTAGCTTGCTGATATCGAGCATCATTGCCCCCTTCTGGCCTCGACGCCGATGCTACTAGGCACACCAACGCTGCGCCGCACAAAGCTAGCATCCAGGTCGTCAAAGACCAAGGGCTGGAGGACCCTGTTGGCGCTGAATTGACGCCTCTTGACGTTAGGGTTGCGTTGGGATGGGGCGGCGCGTGGGTGGGGACCGCGCTACTTGGTCAGACGCAGCGCCATCGGTTGGCGGCCTGGCTTGGCTTGGCCGGGCGCCGAGCGGAATCCCAGCGTTTCGTAGGCGCCACGGTCGGCATAGGTGGCGTGGGCCGTGAGGCGGTCGAGCTGGGGGCGGTGGAGCTGCACCTCGGCGATGGCGCGATCCATGAGGGCGCGACCGACGCCGCGAGCGTATTCCCATGGCTGGACGCACCAGAGCGAGACGTGGCGATAGTCTTGCAGCTCGAGGACGCCGACGAGCTCGTCAGCGCGACGGGCTACGAGGGCGCGAAAGACGTCGCGCGTGGAGGCATCGGCGCCCTGGCGTTGGCCCTCGCCGCGCCCGTCGGTGGGCGGGGCAGGCGAAGGCGGAGGCGCCAGCGCGAGCTCGGCAGCTGGGTCGTCGTCCTGGGCGGCCCAGGTGATGGTGAGCTTGCCCTCGTCGCGGGCCAGGGTCTCGTCGGGGAGGCGTTCGGCCTCGCGTAGCAACGTGAGGGCCCGCAGGGTGACCCAGGGGTTGGCGCGATGGGCATCGGGCGCGCCCCAGATGGACGCATGGGCGCTGAGCGTGACTCCGGGCGACGGATGCGCGACCTCGGCAGGCCAGCCTCCATCGGGCAGACGCTTGGATTCGAGCCAGTCCAGGGCGGGCGCGCAGTGCGGGTGCTCGAGCCAGCCGATCTTTTTCATGACCTCCAGGGCGTGGAGGGTGCTGTACTCGCCGTGATATGGGAAGGCCAGCGGCTCGCGAGGGGCGTCGTCCGCGGCTTGGGCTTTCGTGGGCGGTCGGAGCTTGTGGCGCAAGAGCAAGTCCGCAGCGCGATGGGCAGCACGGCGAGCGGCGGAATCGCCGGTCATGGCGTTCCAAAAGGCCAGGGCCTCTAGCGAGGCCAGGGTGTGCGCAAAGGACGATTGGGTCGCTTGGGGCGAGGGATCGTCCAGCCAGCCGCCATCGGGGGCCTGGTTGCGGCAGAGGCGGTCGGCCAGGTCGCCCAGGCGCCCATCGGGGATGCCGAGGCGGAGCGTGGCCAGGATGGCGTTGGCCTCGCGGGCGGCGGGCAGGCGGAGCTGATCGTCCACCGTGGGGATGCCTTCCTCATAGGCCGGCGCGCCAAGCCAGTCCAGGGCGATATCCAGCAAGACCGAGGGATCGGCGAGATCGCCGGGCTCGCAGCCGAGATCGGCCAGCTCGCTAAGGCGCCAGAGGGCCGCCAGGCCTGGCTCGACGGAGGGGCGCTCCTCGCCGGTGGCGAGAAGGCTCTGCGCCTCGGGGGAGGCTTGGACCACGCGGGCAAGGCCGCGCATGCGCCGGGTAAAGGGGTCCACGTCCAGCAGGTCTCGCAGGGCTTGATAGCGCAACCCGGCGATGGGGCTGGCGACGATTTGTCGAACAATGGCGTGCATAGGACGCTCGTTTCTAGCTAGGTTTGGGACTATTGTAGTCGAGATGAGGCGGGGAGGCCAGATGGGGGATGGGGGGTTGGGGCCAAACGCGGGTCGGGCACGGACCGGCCGAACAGGGCGAACACCGGCGCCTCGGACGGCGCACGGATTCGCCCCTACGACCGCGGATCCGCCGGTGTCCGGTAGGGGCGAACCTCGACCCGTCTCCGGGGCGTGTGTTCGCCCGTCTCCGGGGCGCTTGGCAGACTCCATGGGGCGAACACCTGGGCCTCAACCCAAGGCCCAATTGCCGCCCCGCGGACGGGGTTGAGTCCGGTCCTGCCGTCTCCGCCTCGACCTGACATCCCCGCTCATCCGGCTATACTCTGTCAGACGAGGACGCATCAAAGCCATGCTGGGAGCGCGATGAGCGAGAGACGACGCGCGGTGGCCGCCCTCTTGGGGGCGGCACTGCTTTGGAGCACGGGCGGGGTTCTGATCAAGTGGGTCGATTGGCACCCCATGG
>CAYOBT010000030.1:0-13611 GCA_964402205.1 uncultured Anaerolineales bacterium | reverse complement strand
GTGATATAGCGCGGCTCGGAGGGATCTGCCTCGATCTTTTGGCGAATGCGCCAAACGAAAAGCTTTGGATAGTCAGATTCGGTGACATACTCGGCGCCCCACACATGCTCAAGGAGCTCCTCATGGGTGACGACGCGATTGGCGTGCGAGGCCAAGTAGAACAGCACTCGCAGCTCTGTTGGCGTCAGTCCAACGACGCTGCCATCCCGCCGCACCTCCCACTTGTCGCCGTCGATCACCAGTTGCCGGTCGGCGTACAGCAGCGACGAGTCTCTCGGCTGGGAGAATCGGCTTCGGCGGATGACGGCTTCCACGCGGGCCTCTAGCTCGCGCATGCTGAATGGCTTGGTGACATAGTCATCGGCCCCAAGCCGGAGGCCGGTCACGCGATCGCCTTCATTGCCGCGTGCGGTGAGCATGACGATCGGCACCGCAGAAATCTCACGGATGCGCTGGCAAGTCTCCCAGCCATCCAGGCCCGGCATCATCACGTCCAGGATGATCAGATCCGGTGCTTGCTCGTGTAACGCACGGATACCCTCGCGGCCGTCGTACGCGCATACAATGCGGTATCCATGGTTGGATAGGTAGAGCTCCAGCGCCGTCGTGAGGCGGCGGTCATCAT
Source organism: uncultured Anaerolineales bacterium (assembly GCA_964402205.1). Classification (GTDB taxonomy): domain Bacteria; phylum Chloroflexota; class Anaerolineae; order UBA1429; family UBA1429; genus DAIRUQ01. The sequence continues at coordinate 12,986 of CAYOBT010000030.1, read as the reverse complement.
CGATGATGAGGAGCGTTTCCCGATCGTTCACGGCATCTCCCAATCCCAGGCTTGGATGAAAGACCGTAGCCGCATCGCGTGCTGAATCGCGTGCTGAAGCGCTGTTCGATCTTTCCTCTCAGTATAGCACATTCGTCAACGATCCCAAGCACACCCTGAAGGCTGGCAGTGCGAACGACGCTGTCTAGAGTCAACATGCGTTGACACTTGGCTGAGCAGTGCCTATAATGCCGCCAGTGAAACAGAGCTCTAAGGAGGCGTCCTCATGGCGTCTGACTCTGGAACGCGTTCAAGCTACCGCGGGGGAGGGGGCAAAGACCTCTTTCCCAAGTGGATGTGGATCGTCGTCCCGATCCTGGTAATCCTGATCCTCGCAGGTCTATGGCAGTTGATGGTGGGTGGTGGCAACGAGGCGGAGCCTGGGCCTACGCCAGAGCCAACGGAGGCTGCTACGGTAGCTGCCACAGTCCCCAATGAGGAAGCGGTGCCCACCGAAGCGTCTTCCGGAGAGCCAACGCTGCCGTCTCTCGACACGACGGCCACGCCGACGCGCGAGGTCTTGCCGCTCAAGACGCACACGCCGACTCCGGCGGAGGTGGCCGTGACGCCTACGCCCGCTGAGAGCGAGCCCCCGGCCGACTTGGCAGTTGGGGACACGGTTATCGTTTCGGGCACTGGTGGGGCCGGGCTGAATATGCGGGCTGGCGCCGGGACGGGCCATGCGAAGGTCAAGACACTGCGCGAAGGCGCTGAGGTCGAGATCATCGGGGGGCCAGAGGACGCCAACGGCTATACCTGGTGGCAGGTGCGGGATGCGGATGGTGCCACTGGTTGGGTTGTGGAGGACTATCTCTCGAACTAGAGCCTGGCGGCTCATCGCTTGGATTGCAGGCGGCCTGGGAGAGCGTGCCTCTTTCCGGGCCGCTTTGCCTTTGACAGGTGCATGTGTGGACGCTAGACTTGCTCTGTCATGCGCGGTAGGGAGGACGGATGCCAGGTCGAGGCCTTCAATCGCAAGACGGTCGGCAACCACCGTGGTGGCGGATGCTCGATATGGTGCTCCCGGCGATCTTGGTTGGCGCTGCTGCGGTTGGCTGGATTGTTGTGTTCTCTCCTCGGCAACCCGCCTCTAGCACACCCGTTCCTTCTCGCCCGGTGATGACACGCGACGTTCCCACGCAGGCGCCGACTCTTTGGGGCACGGCTGCTTTCCCGACCGAGACGCCCGGTCCTCGTGGCACTGCTCTGGCCACGTTCACAGGAACACCGCCGGGAGTGATGACCCCTACAGCGGGTACAGGCGTAGACACCGGCGGGCTCGAGGTGGGCGGATCGGCGGTGGTCTCTGGCACGGGCACATCGGGGCTCAACATGCGGGACGAGGCCTCGGTGTCCTCGCAGCATATCCTCACCTTGCGCGAGGGCAGTGTTGTGCAACTGTTGGACGGGCCGCTACGAGACGACCGTTATGTCTGGTGGAAGGTTCGGGACGAGAGCGGTAGCTCTGGCTGGGTGGTGGGCAGCTATCTCACGGCCAAGTGAGCCGCTGGCCGCATCGCGTTCCCCTCGCTTTCAGAGGCTCGGCATCGACATGCTACTCGCTACGGAGGCATACCCATGGGCCAAGATCCTGCCGCACGCACGGAGGAGTTGCGTCGGCTGATTCGCTACCACAACTATCGCTACCACACGTTGAGCGCCCCCGTCATCAGCGACGCAGAGTTCGATGCGCTCATGCGGCGCCTGCGTGATCTGGAGGAAGAGCATCCGGAGCTGGTGACGCCCGATTCGCCTACGCAGCGCGTTGGCAGCGAGCCGCTTCCCGGCTTTGAAAAGGTAGAGCACCCCCACCCGATGACCAGCTTGGCTGATGCCTTTTCGCGGGAGGAGGTCCTCGCGTGGTTGAGGCGGGCTCGGCGGCTGCTTCCCGATGATACAGAGCTTGCGTTCGTGGTGGAGCCCAAAATCGACGGGCTTGCCGTTGCCCTCACCTACGAGGATGGTGTCTTGGCTAGGGGAGCGACGCGAGGGGACGGGCGTGTGGGTGAGGACATCACCAGCAACGTTCGCACCATTCGCAATGTCCCGTTGCGCATTCCAGTACCGGGGACGTCTGGCTCCGCGCCGGATGTCATCGAGGTGCGGGGGGAGGTCTACTTTCCCAGGGACCTGTTCGCGCAGATGAACGAGGAGCGCGAGTGCGAGGGCGAGGATCCATTCGCCAACCCTCGCAACGCTGCTGCAGGCTCGGTGCGACAGCTCGATCCGCGAGTGACGGCAAAGAGGCCTTTGCGCTTTCTCGCGTACGCCATTGGGTATGTGGAGGGAGCCACCGTCTCTAGCCAGTGGGAGGCCTTGACGTATCTGCGGAATCTGGGGTTCTCCGTCAATGAGGACATCCTGCGGCTGACGGAATTCGACGACGTTCTGGAGCACTGCGGATCCTGGCTGGAAGAGCGCGAGCAGCTCGACTATGAGGCCGATGGCGTCGTGATCAAGATCGACGATCTGGCCACTCAGGAAGAGTTGGGGATTGTGGGGAATGCGCCACGCTGGGCGGTGGCCTACAAGGCGCCTACAGGCGAGGCAACGACTAGGCTCCTCGACATCAAGGTGAACGTCGGCCGAACGGGCGTCTTGACGCCCTATGCCGTGCTAGAGCCCGTAGCGTTGGGTGGTGTTACCATCCGGCAGGCCACGCTCCACAACTTTGAGGACCTGGCTCGCAAGGACCTGCGAGTGGGCGACACGGTTGTGGTGAAGCGTGCCGGCGAGGTGATCCCCCAGGTCGTGCGGCCGGTGCAAGAGCTACGCGACGGGACAGAGAAGCCCTTCTCGGTGCCGTCGCGATGCCCGGTTTGTGGCGAGCCCGTCGCCAGCGCGCCCGACGAGGTGGCGGTCTACTGCGTCAACGCCATGTGTCCAGCACAGCGCGTCCGGCACGTGGAGCATTGGGTGTCGCGCGGCGCTATGAATATCGAGGGCATCGGTAGCGCCCTGGCGGAGCAGCTTGTGGAAGAGGACCTGGTCACGGACGTTGCAGACCTGTATGCCCTGCGTGAGAAGGATTTGCTGCCCCTGGAGGGATTCGCGCAAAAGCGCGCCAAGAACCTCGTCAATGCGATTCAGGAGAGCCGCGATCGGTCTCTGTGGCGGGTCGTGGCGGGGCTTGGTATCCGAGGCGTGGGCACGAGGGTGGCGCAGATTTTGGCGGAGCACTATCCTTCGTTGCAGCGTTTGATGGCGGCCGAGCGGGAAGAACTGGAAGCCATTCCAGGCGTTGGCCCTCACATCGCAGAGATGGTTACCGACTATTTCCAGAGGCCGCGCCACCGTGCGCTGGTCCGTAAGCTTCAGGAGTACGGGGTGCGGTTGCAGGGAGAGATCGCGGACGAGGAAGAACAGGGCGAGAAGCCGCTAGAGGGGCTTACGTTCGTGATCACGGGGACCCTCGAGGGGCTCACGCGCGACGCGGCCAAGAGCTTGGTGGAGGAGCATGGTGGACGGGCGACGCGCTCCGTCTCGGGGAACACGAACTATTTGGTGGTGGGCGAGACTCCCGGTGCGTCCAAGCTCGCAAGGGCGCGTGAGCTGGGCGTGCCCGAGATCGATGCCTTCGCCCTGCGCCGTCTGATCCGCGGTGAGGATCTCTGATAGGGTCCGGGTTGATGGGAGGGCCGGCGGTGTCGCGCAGGCCCTCGAGGCATTGCGAGCGTCGCCCGGCTTTGCAGAGCAGGTATCGTCGTGGCAGACGCTACCGCCGCGCGATGCCAGGTTCGTCGATCTTCCCCGGAACATTCCCCCGTCGGTGCGCAACGCTCTGCAGCGTCAGGGCGTGACCAAGCTCTATGCCCACCAGGCTTTGGCGCTGGACAACGTACGGCGGCGCCAAGATGTCATCCTGGCGACGCCGACGGCCTCGGGCAAGTCCTTGGCCTATCTGATCCCGACGCTCATGGCGCTTGCCTCGGATCCTACGGCAAGCGCGCTCTACCTCTTTCCGACCAAGGCGCTGGCTCGCGATCAACTGGCTACGCTGAACGCGTATGCGCAAGAAGCGGGGCTCGAAGCGCCCGGCTATCCCTATGACGGGGACACGAGCAGCAGCAAGCGCTCCGAGGCGCGGTCCTCTGCGCGAGTGCTCGTCACCAATCCTGACATGCTGCACGCCGGCATTCTGCCGAGGCATCCCCGTTGGCAGCGCTTTTTTGCGGGTCTGCGGTACGTCGTGCTGGATGAGGCCCACCAGTACCGTGGCGTGTTTGGAAGCCACGTGGCCAACGTGATGCGTCGCCTGCTTCGCGTGTGTGCGTTCTATGGCTCGCGTCCCCAGATCGTCTGCTGCTCAGCAACGGTGGGCAATCCGCGGCAACTCGCCGAGACGCTGACGGGTCGCCAGGTGCACGCTGTCCTCGATGATGGTGCCCCAGCGGCTGAGCGGACATTGGTGCTCGTGAACCCGCCCATGATCAACCACGACCTCGGCGTGCGCGAGCATCCGTCGCGCGCAGCGATGCCCATCGTGCGCGAGTTGCTGAGGCAAGATGCGCAGACTATCGTGTTCGTGCGGTCTCGCCTAGAGGCTGAGCTGATCACCGCACAGCTGCGTGAGAGGATGGCGGACACCTGCAAGCCCGAGGCGATCCGAGGCTATCGAAGCGGCTACCGAGCTTCAGAGCGTCGGCAGATCGAGAGGGGATTGGCTGCAGGTGAGGTGCGCTGTGTCGTGGCCACGTCGGCGTTGGAGCTTGGAGTGGATATCGGCGGCATCTCGGCGGCGGTTCTCGTGGGCTATCCTGGCTCCATCGCTTCTACCTGGCAGCGGGCAGGTCGGGCTGGTAGGCGCCAAGGGGCCAGCGCTGTCTTTCTGGTCGCAGGCGACTCGCCGGTGGATCAATACGTTGTCGCTCATCCCGAGTTCCTTTTGGAGCGATCGCCGGAGCGAGCCCTGCTCAATCCCGACAACCTACCGGTGCTTCTCGACCACATCCGGTGCGCTGCGTACGAACTGCCTTTGGCGACGAGCGAGAGCTTTGGTGGCGAGGATCTCCCGACGATTCTCGCTTTTCTCGAGGAGCAAGGCTGGTGTCGCCGCTCCGCTCGTGGCTGGCTGTGGGTACGATCCGATTACCCGGCGGCCGAGATCGGATTGCGTTCCGGTGGCTCTGAGGATATCACTCTCGTCGCAAAGGGGCGCCTCGGTCCGTCGGTGATCGGCACTCTGGACGGTCTGGGCGCAGATCTCCTGGCGCATCCTGGTGCCGTGTACTGGCACGATGGCCAGCAGTATCTTGTCGACGACGATGGTGTCCAGGATGGGCGGGTGGAGGTCCGCGAGAGCACCGTGCCGTACTATACCCGGGCTTCTACCGATGCCCGCGTGGAGGTGGAACGCGTCTGGTCCCAGCGCCGTGTCGGGGCGACGCGCGTGGTGGAGGGCGCGGTCAGAGTGACCACACAGGTGACGGGCTTCCGGCGGATCGCGCTGTCGTCGGGGGAAGTGCTGGATAGGCGGGCGATCGAGATGCCAGAGCGTGTGCTGGATACGCATGCCGCTTGGCTCGTTCTTGACGCCGATCTGCTCGACGCGCTGGCGGCCAAAGATCTCTACCGCGCCCCGGTAGCCTCTCGCGGGGCGAACTGGGCGGAACAGCGCGAACGTGCACGCGCGCGCGATGGATACCGCTGCCGTCTGTGCGGAGCGCCAGCGCGAGACGGGCGTCAGCATCACGTCCATCATCTAGAGCCGTTCCGCAGCTTCCAAGGACGCCCGGAGCTCAGCCAGCGCGAGGCCGAGGCGAATGCGCTAGATAACCTGGTTACGCTGTGCGACGCCTGCCATGCGCGGGTGGAGCGCGCGATGGCGACGAACGGTACCCTGGCGGGGTTGGCCTACGCTTTGAGCCATCTATTGCCCGTGCATCTGATGTGCGACGCGCACGACCTGGGCACGCATACGGATGTCCAAGGAACCGAAACGGGCGGGGCCACGATCATGGTGTATGACCGAGCTGCAGGCGGGATGGGCCTTAGCGCTACTGCAGCAACGTTGCTCCCGGATCTGCTGGGGGACGTGGCTGCCCACATCTCAGGATGCCCGTGTGCGGGGGGCTGCCCCGCATGCATAGGCGCGGACGCAGCAGAGGATGCGAGGGCTAAGGAGCGAGTGGTGGCGCTGGCGACTGCTATCGTGCATGCTGGCTAGCGGCGCTTGCATGATGAGGGGCTTTACGTAGTCTTAACGTAGCAAGGCGCGGAAGAGGTGTAGGATGTATACAGAGCGCGAATCCATAGCTCCGTCGGAAGGCGCGCCTCGCGATCTGGGGGGCCGCAGCGGTGCGTGACTTGCGGCAACGCCTCCGCGAGCTGGGGAGCCGTGAGTGGCCCTCGGCGGCTTCAGGGCCTCAGGTCACAGGCCGTTCCATCGAAGAGGTCTTGGATGGCGTCTGGCGGCGGTCTGACAGGGGGCGATGCTATGTGACGGAGCGCCGCTTCGGAGGCGGCTATGTCCACGGCGGCAAGCGCGTGGACGGCTTGCTGCGCGGCTCCACCGAGGTTTGGCAGCCGTTCGTGTCTCCTAGTGGCGAGGATGCCTTCGATCCTGCGCGTGCCCTTTTCATCGACACTGAGACGACAGGCCTTGGTGGCGGGGGAGGCACCTATGCGTTTCTCGTCGGGATGGGCAGGTTCGAGGGGGGCGCTTTTGTCGTGCGACAGCTGTTCATGCCTGACTATGATGATGAGGGCGCGTTGCTCGATCTGCTGGCGGAGAGTGTCCTAGATAGTGGAGGGCTGGTCAGTTTCAACGGACGTGCCTTTGACTGGCCGCTCCTGGCGTCACGCTATGTGATGGACCGCCGAGCGGTACCGGGGCAGGACCTCCCACATCTGGATCTCCTGCTTCTTTCGCGACGGCTGTGGCGAGAGATGCTGCCTTCCTGCTCTCTTTCATCGCTGGAGGAGCACGTGCTTGGGCTCGAGCGTTCCTTCGAGGATGTGGCCGGGCACTTGATCCCGGACATCTATCGCAGATACGTGGAAGATGGCGATGCGGGGCCCTTGGACGGTGTCTTTTACCATAACCTAGTCGATGTTCTTTCGATGGTATCCTTGGCACAGTTCGCTGGTGACATCGCACAAGACGGGCTCGAGATGATGGAAGAGCCCCTTTGCGACCCCTATGCGTTGGGGCGGCTCTATGAGGGTCTCGGCCGCACAGCCGAGGCCGCCCAAGCCTACCGCCAGGCGAGGTCAAAGCAGGAGGAGGGAGCGCGCGCGTGGGAGGCCGGTTGGCGCGAAGCTATGCTGCACAAGCGTCGTGGCGAGTTTGAGGCTGCGGTGGCGCTGTGGGCTGGTTTGGTGGATGGCCCTCGACTGGAACCCTATGTGGAGCTAGCCAAGTACTACGAGCATCGGAGCAAGGATCTGGCAGAGGCCAGACGATGGGTCGCGGAAGGGCAGGGTTGGCTGCGAGATCATGCTGGCGAGATGGAGCGATGGCGGCGCGAGCGACTGGAAGAGGAGTTGGCACATCGCTTGAGGAGAATCGATGGTAAGCGCAGCCAAAGGGCGGCCAGGGGAACGGATCATGATGCAGCTCAGTAGCGAGAGTAGAGACCTACGGGCGATGGTCTCGGGCAGGTCGTTGGAGATTCTCGATCAGCTGCTGCGGGACGTAGGCGCCTGCGAGAGCCCCGACGATGTGCTGAGGCGTGCCGTGAACGCAACCCGCCAGCGGATGCGAGCCTCGCTGGGCGCTGCTTTCTTGCTGGATGGGAGAGCTCAGGGCCCATCCTTGATGGTCGCAGAGGGGGACGGTGCAAGGGCAGCCTTCGCCGGGATGCTCGATGGCAGATATGGTGCCACGCGGTGGCAAGTCACCTATGGTCCCATCGTACCGGGTGATCCTGCCGACGGCGACCGGCTTGCGGCTTGGCTGCGGGTGCCCCTGGTGGCCAATGAGACGGGCATCGGGGCGCTGGTTCTGGGCTGGGATCACGATGAGCCCGAAGACGTCGATCGCGATCTGTGGGCTGTGGTGGGCAAGATCGTGGGCCTGGGGGTAGAGAACACGCGCCTCTACCAGGAGATGCAGAGCCGGCTGCGGCAGAGCTCGGCCCTGTACGAGGTTAGCAAGGCTCTCAGTTCTACGTTGGATCTGGATCACCTGCTCTGCCTGATTGTCGACTTGGCCACGGACAATATCCCCAAGGCCAGCGACGGCGTGCTGCACTTGCTTGACGAAGGCTCGGGACGACTTCATCCTCGCGCGCACACGTGGTCGGTGGAGGACACGCGGCCCGATTACCGGGGGCGCACGGACATGCGGCCCGGCAAGGGGATCGCCGGCACTGCGCTAGCGGAGGGCGAGGTCGTGAACGTTCCGGACGTAACGCGGGACGAGCGTTACATCAAGGGAGGCAGCCGGCCGGTGGCTTCGATGCTGGTGGCGCCAATGCGGTTGGGCGACCGCTCCATTGGCACGTTGAGCGTCGACTCGACGCAAGCCAACGCCTTTGCCGAGCAGGATGAACACTTGCTGATGACGTTGGCTACGCAGGCAGCAGTCGCCATCGACAACGCCCGACTTGTTCGCGATCTGCAACGGAGCCTGACCGAGCTGGAGAGCACCCAAGAGGCGTTGGTCCAATCGGAGAAACTATCTGCCATTGGCCAACTCATCGCCGGTGTGGCGCACGAGCTGAATAACCCTCTGCAAGCAGTGATGGGATACGCGCAGCTTCTCCAGGCAAAAGACGTGGACGATCAGATGCGACACGATCTGGACCGCATCTCCGTTCAGTCCCAGAGGGCGGCCAAGATCGTGCAGAATCTGTTGACCTTTGCCCGTCAGCGCAAGGCGGATCGCCAGAGGGTGGCCATCAACGATATTGTGGAGCGGGTCGTCGAGCTGCGGGCCTACCAGTTGCGGGTGGACAACGTTGAGGTGGTCTTGGATCTGGCCGATGGCCCGCTAGAGACGGTGGCAGATGGTAACCAACTGCAACAGGTGATGCTGAACCTGGTGAACAATGCCCACGATGCGATTCGGTCTGCTAGGAACGACGGCGAGATCCGCATCGTGACGCGGCAACGTGGGCAGACGATCCTGATCTCCTGCTCGGACAACGGCCCCGGGCTGTCACCGGAGGCCAAGCGCCATCTCTTTGAGCCCTTCTACACGACCAAGGACGTGGGCGAGGGGACGGGATTGGGGCTTTCTATCTGCTATGGGATCGTGAGCGAGCATCAAGGCAAGATATGGGCCGAGAGCGAGGGGGGCGTCGGCACCACGTTTCACATTGAGCTGCCCGTGGTGCACGAACCCGTTGGCGGCAGACGGCCGGAGCCGGTCTCAGACGAGGGCAGCGGTCCAGGCATGCGGGTGCTGGTCGTGGAGGATGAGGAGGACGTAGCGCAGCTGCTGCGGCGCGTCCTCAGCGCCGATGGTCACACGGTCACGCTGACGACGGATGGCGCGCAGGCGCTGGCAGAGCTAGAGGCTAGGGGCGAGGATGGGGTGGATCTAGTCATCAGCGACATCAAGATGCCAGGGTTGGGAGGGGCTGCACTCTATAAGCGGCTGAAGCGTGACCATCCGCGGCTGATCGAGCGGATGGTGATCGTGACGGGGGACATGATGAACCCGGCCACACGGGGGTTCTTGCGCGAGACCGGCCTCCCATACCTCAGCAAACCCTTTGAGATGGAAGATCTCAAGCGCAAGATGGCCGAGCTGCTATCCGATGATTGCGTCGATGGCTAGGTGCTGACGCGCGTAGGCGCCCCCTCACGCGCATAGATGCGAAAGCGCCCGAGACGCTCGAATCCTTCGGCTACAAGGGCGGGGAGCATACGTCGCCCCGCCCGACTATCGGGCGCCAAGAATCCGACCTCGCAGATTCCCCACCGCTTGGCTCGCTCCACGAGGCCACGAGCTGCCATGGCCGCGCATTTCGGCGATGGGGCTTGGAGGCCCTCGATCCACAGCGCCGATCCACCGAGCGTGTGAACCTCCACAACGGTGGCTTGGGCGCGTAACCGGCCAGCTGCATCGGTCAGCGCATAGGTGCGAGCTAGAAAGCTTTCCTGCTCGAGTGCCTTGCCGCCGTTAGTCAGGCGGGCGGCTGTTTCGCCCGAGAGGGCATCGTTCCAGTTGGGGGGCAAGTACGGGACGGGATGGATCCCTCGCGGGGTATACACCAGGAACTCGTAGCTCGGCTCGCTTGACGTCAGGCCAACTCGGGCGAACGCACGCTCCGAGGGGCGATTGCCGACCCTAATCACGCCTCTCGCCCGGATGACTCCTTGCGATGCCGCGTCTTCCAGGGCAAGCGCCAACATGCGTCTCGCTAGCCCCTGGCCTCGCGCCGTCGGCAAGACCGCTAGGAGATCTAGCTCCAACCTGGGTCCCCCTGCGTCGCACAGCACAAAGCAGCTGCAAAAGCCTACCAGACGTCCCTCGCTCCGACTGTGAGCAGCGTACAGCCTTTGCTGTGGCATGGAGAGCGTGCGCAAAGCTTCCTGAGGAGAGAGCGTGCTGGCTCCAAAGCAAGCTGCTTCGATCTCGACGACGGCGGTCGCGTCGTCGTCGGACGGCCGCAAGCGGTCAACCGAGTACGGCATGGGCGCATCTTAGCCAAGCCGGCGAGGCGGTCAACTTGGTGGGGGCAGAAGCCGGCGTTATACTCGCGCGGAGGAAGAAAGGGGGCGAGACGGCCGTGAGCAAGGGCATCTATGAGGGCTATGCACGGCTATACGATAGGTCTGGGCAGCGCGCCTTCAGCCTGCGGATGGCTCCCTACATCGAGGCCCTGCTGGGTAGGCGTGGTGTCGAGAAGGGATCGCTAGCCGACGTCGCTTGCGGTACAGGGACCTTTGCCCTTGAGATGGCTGGCAGGGGCTGGGATGTCACTGGTATCGATGCCTCGGACGCCATGCTGGCTGAGGCCAAGTCCAAGTCGGCCGAACAGGGCACGGAGGTGCGGTGGCTTCAGCAAGACATGCGCGCGCTGCGGCTTGCCGAGAAGGTGTTGGTCATCACGTGCCTCTATGACAGCATGAACTATATGCTTACCAGCGAGGATCTCAGCGCGGCCTTTCGCGCCGCCTTTGGCAACCTTCGGCCGGGTGGTTGGTTTCTCTTTGATATGAACACGGCCTATGCTTTCGCTACCATGTGGGATGGCGATACCTACATGCACGATGGCCCCGATCTGACCGTGCTGATCTCTGGCGACTATGATGCGCGGCGGCAGCAAGTCCGTGCCCAGGTCACCTGGTTCGAGCGACGTGGCTCGCTCTGGGCAAAGGGCTGGGAGGAGCATGTGGAGCAGGCCTACCCGCCTGAGCATGTGGCAACGTATCTGCAGGACACGGGATTCGTCGTGGACGCATGCTACGACTGTTTCACCTACCGCGAGCCGGACGAAGAGTCCATTCGCATCCTCTGGATTGCGCGGCGACCCTAGGCGGGGAGAATCGAACGGCCCCACCCGCAAGCTCTTGCTGTTGACGAGCCCCTAGATCCATGGTATAATTGCAATACGTAAGTAGACAAAGACATTCGAAAGAAAATGAAAGCGTCGTCATGGGGCGCAGGCCATCGCGTCAGGAACGTCTGGATAGCGTCTTGCGTCAGCTTCAGGAGACCGACTATGTGTCGGTCTCGGAGCTGAGCGAGACGTTCGGTGTTTCGGCAGTGACTGTGCGATCGGATCTCGACATATTAGAAACGCAAGGCCGCCTTCTCCGTACGCACGGGGGGGCGGTTCCCATACACTATGGCGAGGGGGAGTTATCCTTCTCGGTGCGGCAGCGAGAGCAGGTGCAAGCCAAGGCGGAGATCGGCCGGGCGGCGGCCGATCTCGTGCATGATGGCGAAGCCATCGTGTTGGATGCCAGCACGACGGCTTGGCACATCGCGCGGGCTTTGCTCTCGCGGAGAGATCTGACGGTGGTTACCACGGGGCTATACGTGGCGTTGGAGCTGCTGCGTGCTCCCGCTATCACCGTCATGATGCCTGGAGGGCGTGTGTGGCGCGAGGCCGCTTCCATCGTTGGCCTGACGGATACACGCGTTCTGGATTCGGGCAACCTGCAGCAGGGCTTTTTTGGCGGACGCGGATTGACGTTGGCAGAGGGGCTAACTGATGCCAACGCTGAGGAGGTGGAGCTCAAACGTCAACTGGCAGCCTCGGTGCGCGAGGTGAATGCGGTGGTGGACGGTAGCAAGCTTGGACGGGTGGCTTTTGCCACGTGCGCTTCTGCCGAGCAGCTCAGCCGGGTGATCACCGATGATTCGGCGCGGTCGGATATCGTGACTGGGCTGCGTGAGCGCGGCGTGGAGGTAATCATCGCCTAGAGCTGCTACGAGCGTTTGTGCGCTTGGCGGGTGCGATGCTGGCTGGACGGTATCCTGATCAGGAGGAATGCGGAAATGGGTTGGGAAAAGGCATACGAGCTATTGGCGGAAGAGCTCACGAGCAAAGGCGTCGATCTGGAGGCGGTCAAGGACGCGCTCAAGGCACAGTGGATCGAGACCCCGTCGTGGGGCTATGCGGATTCAGGGACGCGCTTCAAGGTGTTCACGCAGCCCGGCGCGGCGCAGACTACCGAGCAAAAGCTGCAAGACGCGGCAGAGGTGCAAAAGTACACCGGCGTTGCGCCATCTGTGGCACTGCACATCCCCTGGGATAAGGTGGATGACTATGACGCGCTGAGAGAGTATGCCGAGGGGCTAGGGCTGAAGCTTGGCGCCATCAACCCGAACCTTTTCCAGGATGACGCATACAAGCTGGGTAGCTTGTGCCATCCGAACCCCAAAGTGCGGCGGCAGGCCATCGATCATATCCTCGAGTGCGTCGATATCGCAGAGGCCACGGATTCGGACATCATCAGCCTTTGGTTGGCAGACGGCACGAACTATCCAGGACAGGACAGCTTCCGTGATCGGAAGCATCGCCTGCTGGAGGCCTTGGGAGAGG
>CAYOBT010000029.1:0-13632 GCA_964402205.1 uncultured Anaerolineales bacterium | reverse complement strand
GCTCAAGGAACAGGGGCGCGACGAGCGTACTGCTCTCGGCATCGTAGGCGCGGTCGATGTACCATTGGGTGCCCCAGTAGGGTTGATCGGGAATCAAGCTTGGTATCACCCAAGGACCAAAGACGCGTACGGCGAGCGCGCTCTGGCCCATCGTCTGGGCGGGATGGCGCAAGAGCAGCCACTGCAGCACGTCATTCACGGTCTGTACCAAGACCTGGCTATGTGACTCGTCCGTGTTCTCTGACCATGTCAGCGAGACAAAGGTTGGCATCTCGTCGCTCGCGCTCCTGGCGTGCTACGCTGGACGCGTGAACTCGCTTATCTCAACGGGCCGGCCTCGCTCGATGGACGCTATCTCGGCCATGACAAGGCCGACAGAGTTCCGTGCCTCCAGCGGGGTGCAACGTTCAGGGCTGCTGCCGGTCCGCACCACATTCAGAAAGTAGCGTATCTCGCTGGTGTAGGCATCATCCCCCTCAAAGGCGGGGATTCTCTCCTCGCCCTCGCCGACATAGATGCGCAGGGATGGGGAGAGGCTGCTGTCCAACTGGAGATAGGCACGCTCGTAGCGGATGTGCGCGCGATAGGCAAAGGGCAGCGGTACGTCCACCCAGTGGGCCGCGGCAGAGACCTGGACGCCCGGTCCATAGTCGTAGCTCGCCAGCACATAGTCGTACCCTCGCTCAGCGCCGAGGCTCTGCCCGCCCTGCGCATAGACCCGCTTTGGCAGGCCCAGGGCATGCTGGACATAGTCCACGTCGTGAACATGCAGATCCAGGATGGCGCCGCCACTGTGGGCCGCCTCGCGCATCCAAATCTGCGCAGTGGGGGTAGCGCTGCCGCGCCACAACTGCATGGAGAGGATGCGCCCGTAGCCGCTGGGATCCGCCTTGGTGCGCATGAGCTCGTACTCGCCCCAGAAGCGCAGGCACTGGGCGATCATCAAGGGGTTCCCGGTGCGCTCGGAGGCCTCGATCATGGTGTCGCAGTCTTCCGTTCTCAGGGCCATCGGCTTCTCGCATAGGACGGGGAGACCGTCCTCGAGGGCCGCCATGCTAGCCTCGGCGTGGAGATAGGTCGGCAGGCAGATATCGACGCTGTCCAGGTCTTCGGAGGCGAACATGTCCTGATAGTCGGTGTACCAAGCCACTGGATCTCCGGTCGGCGACACAATGGTCTGGAGATCAGGACTCTTGCGCATCTCATCCGCAAGCAAATCGGCTACCGCGACGATTCTCGCATCGTCTATCTTGGCATAGGATGCGGCATGCGTGCGCCCCATGAAGCCCAGGCCGACCAGTCCCACTCGCATCATGTCGCTTCCTCCTCTGTGGCAGATTAGTTCAGGTCGATTGTAGCCGAGGAGAAACGCGGCGCAAGCCCTTACGCCTTGCGTTTGACAGGCTTGGACTCGGACCTAGAATCGTCAGATGTGAGCTCATCAACGCGATCCCGAAAGCTCGTCTCTGACTGGCTATTGGCCAGCCTGATCTATGCGGGCGCGGCTGTTCTAGTCACGTGGCCGATGGCGGCGCGACTCGGCACGCACTTGCCGGGGCCCTCGGCTGACTCGTTGCTGCACTACTGGAACGGTTGGTGGGTGAAGCGGGCCCTCCTTACAGGGACGTTCCCGTACCACTGCGATGTCCTCTTCCATCCCCATGGCGTGAGCCTGGCGACGCATAACCTTGCTTGGTTCCATATCCTACTCTGGCTCCCGCTTCAGGCGCTGTTTGGGGGTCTCACGGGATACAATCTCACGCTGCTAGGCCAGCTTGCTGCTTGCGGCCTCTCTGCCTATGCACTGGCTCTTCAGGTTACACGGGATCGCTTTGCGGCCCTGGTGGCTGGGCTGATCTACCTCGCGTGGCCATTCCGCATCTCTCAGCTCGATCATCCCAACCTTGTGGGGACGATGCTGGTGCCGCTACTGTTGCTTTGCCTACGCCGGTTGGTGCGACATCAACGCGCCCGTGACGGTATCTGGGTGGGTCTGTGCGCCGCGGGAGCAGGCATCGCGCGTTGGCAGGTGCTGATTCCCGCCGGGCTGCTGGCGGCGATCTGGCTGGCGTGCCAAGGGTGTCAGGCTACCAACGCCCGTGTGATTCGTGGGCTGGCGCTGGCTGCTTTGGTGGCTGCGCTGATCCTAGCGCCCTTTGGGCTGATGCTGCTGCGTGCTCAGACCGAGGCCCCAGCCGAGTTGGTGCGCGAAGAGAGCGTCATGCAGACCGACTTGCTGGCCTTTGTGACGCCGCCCGCTGGCCATCCACTTTTGGATGAGCTCACGGCGTCGCTGTACGACCGCTACTATGCCGCGCGCACGCAGCATCGACGGTTTCCCATGTACGTCGGCCTGAGCGTGCTGGCGTTGTCCGCTTTGGGCGTTGCGACTCGTCGACGAAAGGTCTTGCCCTGGCTCGTCTCGGCTTTGGTCCTCGCTGCCCTGGCGCTGGGCTCCTCCTTGCGCGTGGGTGGTGACGAGATCGTCGGGATACCCACGCTGTACGGGCTTCTGGAGCCACTGCGCCTCTTCCGCCTTATGCGCGAACCCGATCGCTATGGCCTGTTCGTGGCGTTGCCCATGGCGATGTTGGCGGGCCTTGGTTTGAGCTGGCTCACGGAGCGGAGGTGGCTGGCTGGGCGGAGGGCAGCGATGGCGGCGGTGCTGGTCAGCGCCATCGTGATCGGCGAGTACCTCCAAGTGCCGGTGCCCACGATGCACCCGCTGCTCTCACCCTACTATGATGCGTTGAGCGCCGATGAGCAAGCGGGGGCAGTGCTGAACCTTCCGCTCGATGCCATGCAGGCCAAGTGGTACATGTTTGCGCAGACGACGCACGAACGTCCCATCGTGCTAGGCAACCTTTCGCGCTTGCCCGCAGACGCCTATGCCTATGTTCAGCGCGATCCGTGGCTCGCCGAGATTGCGGCACATGACGAGATGCCGCCCTGGCAGACCTCCATCACCAAGGCGCTGGGACGCCTGCGCGCTGACGGGGTCACGCACCTTATCTTGCACAAGAACCGCGTGGGAGCGGACCGTATCGCGCACTGGCGGCGCTACCTGGCCATGCAGCCGCTGTATGAGGACGAGTTACTCGTCGCGTACACGACAGACCCTCAGGCCAACGAGCACTATGCGGTGGTTCCTCTATGGGACGGCCTGGGGCCGGTGGGCGTGCGTGTGTCCACGGATTGCCAGCGCCCCGGAGGCCTTGTCGCCGTGGACGTCGTCTGGGGGACCGAGACGGCGGTAGCACCTCTCCCTGATGTGCGCATCGCGCTGCAAAGCGACAGCGGCGTAGGCGCCGACGCAGCCTTCCCGCTGCTACCTGATGGCGATACAGGGGGCTTGCCGGCCGATGCGTTGAATTGGGCTTCCTACATGTTTCGCTTGCCCGACGATCTACCAGACGGTGGCTACGGGTTGGTGCTGCATCTGGGGGATGCCGAGCTGACCGCGGCTGCTCCCTGCTGGGGAGAGATCCAGGTGGCATCGGAGGGTTGCGAGGCGAACCTAGGCGATGGTCTGGTGCCGGTCAGCGCGCTCTTTGGGGAGCGCATGCGGCTGCTGGGGTATGGCCTTGATGCCAGCCAGGGGGCGCTCAACGTCCGGCTCTTGTGGCGGGCCGAGCAACGCATGAAGACCGACTATACCGTGTTTGTGCACCTCTATGATCCTGCGGATGGCGTACCGGTGGCCCAGGACGACGCCATGCCCCGACGGGGCGCTTTCCCGACGCGTTTCTGGATGAGCGGCGAGACGGTGGAAGACGTGGTGTCGATACCGCTCGAGGGTGTCCGGCAGGGGACGTACGGGGTGCTAGTGGGCGTGTACAATGGGGCTACAGGGGAGCGGTTGGCGCTCCAGGTGGGCGGTGGCCCTGCCGATCGCGACGGGCGCTTGGTTCTGGCAGACGCATGGGAGGTGCCGTGATCGAGGTGCAGGTACCTTCTCGGCGTGAACGCAAATGGCCGCCGCGCGCCTGGGTGCATCGGTGGCTGATACCTCTGGCCCTGTTCGTGCTCGCACTAGTGCCGCGCGTGCACGCGCCGGTATCTAGGCCTATCGTCTGGTCCGACCGCGGCTTTCACTTTGCCAACGCGGTGCTGCGCGGTGACTGGGCCGATACGTACCGCCGATACCATCCCGGCGTCACCACGATGTGGCTATCAGGCTTTGCCTTGCGGTGGTTTGCCCACGCCAACGGCGATCTCAGCTCGGACCAGATGCTTGGCATCGCGCCTGTCAAGCCGGGTACATTGGACGAGGCCGTCTTTGCGGGGGTGTTGCCGCTGGCTGTGGGGATCTCGGCGGCCATTGCGCTGACCTATCCCTTGCTTCGGAAGCGCGCCGGCACCAAGATGGCCTTGGCGGCGACTGTCTTGCTGGCCCTAGATCCCTTTCATCTCTCGAACAGCAAGGTGATCCATCCGGACGCGATGCTAGCCAGCTTGATGCTTCTGAGCGTGCTTTTCTTCTGGAACTGGCTGAGCTTCGGCAAGCGACGCAACCTGGTAGCGAGCGGACTGGTAGCGGGCCTGACATTTCTAACCAAGAGTCCATCCTTGTTCTTGGTGCCGTTCCTGGGCCTGAGTGGTGTGGCGGCCGTCTTTGCTGCCGAGGCCTGGATCAACCAGGGAAAGGCCCGATGGGAGGCCGCCGCGCGGATGGTCCGAGGTATGCTGCTCTGGGGCGCTGTGGCCGGGATCACGTTCGTGGTTTGCTGGCCCGCCATGTGGGTGGAGCCCGTGGCCGTCCTGCAACGGATGGCGCGGCGCGTGCTCTTTCACGTGGAGGAGGAGCACTCGAATCCCGTCTATTTTATGGGGGTGAGCGCGCTGCGCGATCCGGGGCCATTGTTCTACATCGCGACCGTGGGATTCAAGACGACCGTGGTGACTCTTCCTCTGGCGCTGCTGGGCGTGGTAAGCGGGTTCGTTGGAAGACTGAGGCGCAGGCAGCTCGACGTGATGCTGCTCAGCGTCTATGTGATAGCGTTTGGCGCTCAGATGAGTATGGGCGCTTGGAAGCAGATGCCGTACATTCTGCCCGTGTTCCCCGCCATCGCGCTCTTGGCAGCATACGGGATGGGTTGGCTTTACGAGTTGGTCACCAAGACCGGGCGCGCTGTGCGCGTTGGCGTGGTCGTGATCCCGTTGGTGATGCAGGCCGCTATCGTGTTGCCAAGGCATCCCTACTATGGCTCGCACCACAACTTGCTCTTGGGTGGCTCGCAGGTGGCACAGCGCGTGCTGCCTCTGCAGGATCAGGGCGAGGGGCTCGATCTTGCGGCCGACATCCTCAACCAGATGCCGCTACCGGAGCGAGCGAGCGCCTGGGTGCATTTGCGCAGCGGGATGGTCTTCCAGCGGGGCTTTGCCGGCTATACCAGCTGGGAGCCCGAGCCCTGGATCAACTACCGCGTCTACTATGTGAACCAGGTCATGCGCGGTTTGGATTTCGAGGAGTGGGGCGAGGACTGGGAGCGTGATCAGCGCACAGAGCCACTTCTGACCATCTCCTTCGATGGTGTGCCTTATGTATGGGTGTATGGCGAGCCGCCGGAGCAGCCAGCTGCAGATGGCCCCAGGCGGGTGGTGCAGGCCAAGCTAGGCGAGCACATCACCCTCGAGCGGATCCGTGTCAACGCCGACGCGTTGCATCCTGGCGAGACGTTGCTCGTGGTTCCGGTCATGTCATCTGATGGTGCTGTCGCTCAAAGCTACACCGTGTTCTGTCACTTGCTCGGTCCTGAGGGCGAGCTGGTGGCGCAAGCCGATGGCTTGCCTTTGGTGGGGCACCGGCCAACCACGACGTGGCGGGATGGCGAGGAGTTGGTCGATAGCTACCAGATCGTCCTGCCAGAGGACCTTCCATCTGGCAGCTACCAGCTCTCGGTAGGGATGTACTTGCGAGAGACCATGACCCGCTTGCCCGCTACGTCTGTGAGCGGCGAGGCGCTGCCCGACGGCCGCGTGGTCTATGGTGCGATCGAGGTGGTACCCTAGGCCTCGCGGGTAAGGCTCTTGACGGAGCATCCTCGGTGCAGTACGCTGGGTTTGGCAGAGGAGCGATGGGCCGACATGATGGGAGGACGGTGACATGGGCGACCGAGTGGTGACCTTTGGTGAGATCATGATGAGGCTAGCGCCGCCTGGCCATCTGCGATTCTCTCAAGCGAGGTCGTTCAGTGTTGTCTATGGCGGTGGCGAAGCCAACGTCGCCGTGTCGCTGGCCAACTATGGCATCGACTCCGACTATGTGACGCGACTCCCAGACAATCCTCTAGGAGACGCTTGTCTGCGCTTCTTGCGGGAGAACGGCGTGGGCGTGGACCATATCGTGCGCGGCGGCGATCGGCTAGGCATCTACTTCCTCGAGGTCGGTGCCGTGGCGCGAGGAAGCCACGTTGTCTACGACCGGGCGAACTCGGCGCTAGCCACCATCGAGCCTGGCATGGTGGACTGGCAGGCGGTTTTTGAGGGAGCAACCTGGTTCCATTGGACGGGCATCACGCCGGCGATCTCCGAGGGCGCTGCCGGCGTGTGCTTGGAAGCCGTCAAGGCTGCCAAGGAGATGGGGCTGACAGTCTCGTGTGACCTGAACTACCGCAAGAAGCTTTGGAAGTGGGGGCGTACGCCGGGCGAGGTCATGGCCGAGCTCGTGCGCTATTGCGATGTGGCCATCGGCAACGAAGAGGACGCCGACAAAGTCTTTGGCATCCGCGCCGAGGGCGTGGACGTCACAGCCGGTGAAGTGGACGCGGAACGGTACCGTTCGGTGTGCGAGCAGCTCGTCGACCGGTTCCCCAATCTCCACACGGTGGCGATCACGTTGCGCGGCTCGCTCTCTGCTAGCCACAACACGTGGTCCGGCATCCTATGGCGTGGCGGCAAGGTGTACACGGCGCCTACGTACGATATCACGCACATCGTCGATCGCGTGGGCGGCGGGGACTCGTTCATGGGGGGGCTGATCTACGGCTTGCTGACCTACGGCCAAGAGAACCTGCAGGATGTCCTCGAGTTCGCGGTGGCAGCCTCTTGCCTCAAGCACACGGTGTACGGGGATGTGAACCTCGTGACGGTGGACGAGGTTGAGAAGCTCATGGGTGGCGACCGGTCTGGTAGAGTATCGCGGTAGCCAGACCGCGTCTTCTGGAAGGAGTGGCATGGCACGTTACTCGCGTCTGCAGACATGGCTGACAATGGAGGAGCAAGGGCTCGTCCCGCTCTTCTATCATGCCGATGTGGCTACGGCCAAGGAGATCATCAAAGCGTTGGCGGAGGGCGGTTCGCGGCTTGTCGAGTTCACGAACCGTGGTGATCGCGCCTTTGAGGTGTTCCGCGAGCTTGCTCCGTTCGTGGCTGAGGAGCTTCCCCAGGTGATTCTGGGCGTTGGGTCTGTGCTGGATGTGCCTACGGCTGGCCTCTATATTAACCTGGGAGCAGAGTTCATCGTTGGCTCTGTGCTCAATCCCGATGTCGCCAAGCTCTGCAACCGGCGCAAGATTCCCTACACGCCTGGCTGCGGTTCGGCGAGCGAGATCTCACAGGCAGAGGAGCTAGGCGCCGAGATCTGTAAGGTCTTCCCAGCGAGCCAGTTGGGTGGGCCCGCCTTTATCAAGGCCGTCAAGGGCCCGACCCCCTGGTCCAAGCTGATGCCGACAGGTGGCGTCAAGGCATCGTACGAGGACCTGAAGGCGTGGTTCGACGCCGGCGTTGCCTGCGTCGGGATGGGGTCAGCGATGGTGCGCAAGGACCTGGTGGCGGCTCAAAACTGGGAAGGCCTGGCGGCGCACACGCGTCAGTGCCTGGCCTGGGTCGAGCAAGCGAGGAGCTAGCGACGGAGCGGGCCCTAGGCTCGCTCCACCAGTGCAAGTAGCTCTTCGGTTGTGACTTCCTGTAAGCTACCGACAACCCGATCGGCACTCTGCAGGCGCTCGCGAGGGTGCGTTGTCGTGATGGCGAGACATGCCATGCCAGCGCGCCGTGCGGCCTCTACGCCGACGGTGCCATCCTCAACGACGAGGCATCGTGCCTCTGGAACCCCTAGCGCCCCCGCCGATTGGACAAAGATGGCGGGATCGGGCTTGCTTTGCGGAAGGAACGCGCCCGACACGAGGGCGTCAAAGTAGTTGGCGATGCCGAGGGCACGGATCACGGTGACGATGTTGGCCATCTCGCCCGAGCTGGCAACTGCCTGCCGATAGCCGTGATCCTTTGCGGCCTCGAGAAGGTCCCTCACGCCGGGCAGCGTTCTGACGTTGTCCTCCACAAACTCGCGGTACAGTTCTTCCTTGTGCAGGCCGAGTGCCACGAGCTCCTCGTCGGAAGGCTCGTCGCCCAGCCACTGCCTTAGGATTGGCAGGTTGGACATGCCGAATGTCTCGGCGAACTGCCCGCGTGTGATGGTCTCGCCTCGTTCAGCAAAGAGAGCGCGCCACGCGGCATAGTGCGCCTCTCCCGTATCTGCCAACACGCCATCCAGATCCCACAGAATCGCTCCTTGCACGGGCTTCCTTTCTCGGTTGTGTGTATCTACGCTAGAGCCAACGTTGCAGGAACGCGACGATGGCGGCGCGCCCGTGGGCCGTCTCGAAATGGCCCGTGTCATAGCGTAGCAGCTTCCAGCGCTCTGGAATGCCCATCCCTTGGTAAACCTGTTTCATGGCGGCGTCTACGCGGGCTAGGCCCTGAGGTGGGGTGAGACGGTCATAGTTGCCAGCCAGCGCCAGGTGTGCGCGCGGCGCGATGAGCGCGTTGATATCGCTGGTGGACATGTGCTTCAGCAAGCTAGGCACATAATAGTAGATGCCGTGGCCATCCAGGCCGCGGGTCTCGATCAGGCTGTGAAAATCCGTCAGGCAGCAGATGTCGACGCATACCTGGATGCGCTCATCCAACGCAGCTAGCCACCACGCCATCGTGCTGCCCATCGAGAGCCCTAGCGTGGCCAGTCGGGACGAATCGACTTCCGGGCGAGACACCACATAGTCCGCGGCCCGAAGGCTATCATAGACCATCAGCCCCCAAAGCACCTTCCCGTACCAGAGTAGCTCCTTGAAGAGCTCCGACTCGCTGCGGCCACGTCGTTCGCCAAAGTTCCAGTGATCGATGGCCAAGCCGCAGTATCCCAGCGCCGCCAGCTGTTCCGCGTAGGGCGGCGATTGGAGCGCATTCGTCTCCTCGATGAACTCGCGCTTCCCGAGCTCGTACTTGCCTCCGTGCGAGTGGTTGAACAGAACCGCCGGCGCGGGTTCGGAGAGCTCCTTCGGCCGTGCAAAGTAGGCCGGAACCGGTTCGATGCCGTTCAAATCAAGGCGCAGCGTCTCCAGGACATAGTTGCTGCGTTCCTCGATGCTAATGGTTTCCGCCGAGATAGGGCGATGGCGGTCGGGCAGATCGCCCAAAAGGCCGTAGAGCAGTTCCCGTTGCGAGCTCGGATCAGGCATCGTGGTTTCCCCCATGCATTCGGCGACTCGAGGAGAGTGTATCTCTGTGGCGCACAACGTCAAACGTGTGGTGGCCTCGCTTTGCCCAGAGTCAGTACCTGGCCTAGAATCGAAACCCCGATCAGGATGTCAGGGGTACGATGATGGAGCGCAACTGCATGCAAGATCGCGAACGTGCATGGGATCCTTTGGTCTCTCGGCGCAGCTTTCTCAAGCTGGGCCTTGGGATGCTGGGTGGCGGGGCTGCAGCATTGGCCGCGGGCGCGTTCTATAGCACCTCTGTAGAGCCGGACTGGATCCAGGTGGTTCGCCAAAACGTCGTGCTGCCACGGCTTCCCGGTGAGTGGGACGGCCTCACCATCGGGTTGCTATCGGATCTGCACGTAGGAGCGGTGGTGTCGGCCAGTCACGTGGCCAAGGCAGTGGCGCTGATGAATGCGCTCACGCCAGACCTAGTAGCGGTAGTCGGTGATTTCGTGACTGGCGCGGGAGGCTATGCCATCGCCTGTTCGCGCGAGCTCGGGGCGCTAGAGGCACCCATGGGCGTATTCGGTGTCCTGGGCAACCACGACGTGTGGACGGATCCCCGCCTCATCGCAGACATGCTGACCAGAAACGGTGTCCAGGTTCTCAGGGACGAGGTGATCTACCTCGAGCGAGGAGAGTCCAGCCTGGCGCTGGTCGGCGTCGAAGATGCCGGGCAGAGCGGTGCGCCAGGCGTGTCACCGGAGGTGTTGGCTCTGCGTTGGCGTGGCAAGCTTTCAGCAGCTCGTGGGCTGTTGCGCTCTGTCGATGGCAGTGGGGCTACTGTCTTGTTGGTGCACAATCCCGACGTGAACGAGTTCCTGGAGGACGAGCCGCTAGACCTCGCTCTTTGCGGGCACACCCATGGTGGGCAGATCGTGCTGCCAGGGATCGGCCCGCCCCTTCTGCCATCGTCCTTTGGCAAGAAATACGCCGGGGGCCTTGTGCAGGCTCCATCGTCGCCCGTCTATGTGACGCGGGGCATTGGCATGACCCGCCCCGCCGTGCGTCTCAACTGCCGGCCCGAAGTGACGCTGCTGACGCTTCGAGCCGGCTGAAAACGTCCCCCTCACAGGAAGGGGTCCAGCAACCCCAGGATGCGCTGCAATGGCGGGACATCGTCCTCGTCGAACTGTGCCGGCTTGCGCGCATCGATGTCTAGGACGCCGCGCACACGGCCATCTACCATCAGGGGCAGCACGATCTCGCTCCTGGAGCGCGGATCGCATGCGACGTGCCCCGGGAAGGCATGCACGTCCGGCACCACGACGGGCTCCCGTGTGCGGGCGGCGTGCAGACACACGCCGCCCTCGTCAAGCACTTGGCAGGCCACGGGACCTTGGTACGGACCGACGTGCAGCTCGCCACCAGGAGCCAGCAGGTAAAAGCCGGTCCATGAGTGATGCGGCATCTTGGCGTGGAGTAGGGCGCAGATCGTGGCCATGGCTGCTGTCGCGTTGGGTGACTTGGCCACCACAAGCTCCCCTAGCTGCTCGTAGATGCGCTCATAGCGCCCCATGCGCTTCGCGTTGATCATGCTCCCGCGTCCTTGGCGCTCACCCAGCCGTTCGTGTCTACGGCTCTTCCGTCGATGCGGTAACGGTGTTCAGCGAGATCGATCAGGACGCTACCCTCTGGGTAGGTGAACTCCTGCACTGAGCCGTCGCTTCTGAGGAACTGGTGGTCGACGAGCTCATGGGTGCCCCATTCGGCATGCAGCGAGGCCATCAGACGGGCCTGCTCGAGTTGCTCCACCTTCTTCCAATCATAGCGCCCATACGGGATCTCGACCTCGCCTAGGCCCCTGAGGAGGTACTCTGTGCGCAGGCTCGTGTCATAGCCATAGTCGTACACAGAGGGTATCAGAAGAGCGTCGTGGTAGACTAGGTTGTGGAGCGGGACTGGGGTGCCGATGGGCTCGCCCCGCATGAACTCCCAACGTGGCGCGTCACCCCAATGGGCAAAGTCGAGATGCGGCATGAACTGATCTACCGGCTCTTCGGAGCTGATGGCGAGACCAAGGCCCCGCACATAGTCCATGGCTTTGGCGCGCCAGCGGAAGCAGTCAGTACGGGTCATGGGGTGCGCTGGGTCGAAGCATTCGTCCAACGGCACGACGGCAAAGACGTCCAGGTAGGAGGCCGAAAGTGGCACCCCTCGGCCCATCACCTCTTCGAAGGTGCGACGCACAAAGGGTAGCGCCTCGCGGGCGCAGAGGAAGCTCTGTGCGCCGCCAGCCCAGTGGGAAAAGCAGGGCGCCTGGCCATCCGGGCCCTTGATGGCGCGTTGGTCCTGATAAGCTGGTCCGTCGAGATAGTAATCCCGGTACTGGTCATGCAGCCCAAAGAGGTAGCCACAAGCCTCGGCCTTGCGCGCAAAGGCGAGCAGGCCTTCCCAGCCGCCAGCCTCCTGGCAGGGAGGCATCACGTCGGGGTGATGGTTGTCGTATCCGTGAAAGCCCCAGCCGTCGACGTGTAGGTAGGCTCGCTCTATGCCCAACCCGCGCAGCGTGTCGAGGCGCTTGCTGAGCTCGGAAAAGGGGGTGACGCTCAACCGAGTGGGATGAGCCTGCTTGTTCCGGGAGCAAACGCTTACGGGGAAGATCATGGCGCCGATCAACTGCTCAGCGATCGGGTTACGCGCGAGCTTTGTCTCGAGCGACACCCAGCGACCGGTTTTCTGGACCCACGAGCGGTACACCTTCGCGAGGTCGCTGTGCTCGCTTGGGCCTAGGAGATGGTAGCGAATCGTCCGCGGATAGGCGAGCTCTCCCAAGCTCGGTAGCCACGCTGGGCTGGCGTGGGTCGGTCCACCGGCCGGGTGCCAGAGGTCCAGAGCAAAATCGAAATCCGTCTCGGCGATGGCGACGCAGGCACCTTTCCCTCCCATGAGGCCCCACCATGGCTGGTAGAGGGTGCGTCCCGCCGCTACATGGAGGGCGTGGTGGTCGATGAGCGTTTCCTCTGACCTGTCGCCTTCTGGCATGGCGATGTCGCGGTCATAGCCAGCGGGGATGAATGTCCCGGACATGTTCGGCCAGAGTGTGCCTCGCAGCGCATGGTCCGTGGGGACAAGCTCACCGGGGAACCAAACGTCCGCAATGCGCGACGATGTGCTTGTCGGAAGTGGCGCGATCTCCACGCGTAGCACCGGCTCGTCGTGGGGCAATGCGAAGGTGATGGACAACGCCACATCACCGGGCAGACCGGAAACGTGGCATGTCAGCCGTTGCTCTTTGGAGCCTTGGTAGCGCCAAGTGCGGATGTCGCGAGCATCCGAGAGATGCGCGGTGCTGGCTTGTTGGCCATGCATGACGCGGAGTTCGGCCCCCGGCGCACGACGGAATGCCCAGGCCGAGCCGCTGGGAAGATGCCGAAGATCGGCCTCTAGAGTGTCCGGCGCGATGGCGAGTTGGATCTGGTCGTTCTGCAGAAGTATCTTCTCTTGCACGACAGACCTCCTTTGGCGATCAAGACGCTGCGTCAGGTATGGTGCCCATCTCCAAGCCGAGATCGTAGACGGTGCGTAGCGTCTCGACGGGCATGTGGCGTGTGAGGAACCCGTCGATCCAGTACCGTCCAGGTTGCTTGGCACCTGGTGCCAACAGTTTCCGCATCATGGCCACGATATCCTCTCGCGATCCGTGCAGCAGGATACCCGAGTCGGTCTGGGCGTGAAAGCCGAGATCGAGATACCGAGCCAGATAGCTGGCATGGTCGCAAAAATCGCCGGGGCCATCAATGGTCGTGATACCGAGGTCCTCGACGAGCATCGGGTAGTGTTGCATGGCCAGTCCACAGACGTGGAACCAACGTCGCCCGGTGGTCATGGCGCCATAGAGTCGTTCGTACGGCCCAAGCAAGAACCGACGCGCCGTAGCTGCCGACACGAGCTGAAGGCTGTCATCGGCGAATCCAAAGCCGCTGATGTTTGGCAGCGGCTCCTCATCGGCGAACGGGGCGAGTCGGCGCCATGCCTCTGTCCGTGCGATCTCGGCCTCGGTGAATGCGTCGAGATACTGCTGAGCCCAGTCTGGGTCCTCAACCAGATCCATGCACAGGCGATCGATGCCTCGCACCTCGGCAGCCTTGGTAAAGATACCATGCGTACCTCTGCCCGGCGGATACACTTGCACAGGTCGATCACAGAA
>CAYOBT010000028.1:0-13763 GCA_964402205.1 uncultured Anaerolineales bacterium | reverse complement strand
TAGGGCGAGCATGGGTGCCTCCTGCCTAGCTACAGACCCCAGTGCGCGTTGATGTCGGCCTCGTATGTCGCTGCCGATTCGGAGATGACGTCGTCGAGGCTCACCGGCGCGTTCGTGACGCCAGATTCGAGCGCGGCATAGCACACGGCCAGCGCTTGGCGCCCCACGCTGCCATCCACCTCGGGCTGGCGGCCAGTGAGGACACAGTCCGCAAACTCGTGCAGCTCGATGGCCAGCAGGCCACGGTCGGCCGCTGGGAACGGAAGGTCATACGACGCGAGCCGTTCGCCGCCAAAGAGCCTCGCCGTGATCTCGTCCAGGTGGTGTTCTGGGACTAGAGGAAGCAGCTCGTCGCCGGTGATGTCTTCGGCATCGCCGCGTCGCACCACGGGCGAACGCCCGGAGCGAGCGCCACCTGGTCGGAGGGAGCCGTCGCTGCCAAAGATGGCCCCTTGCCCAAATCCCTGCCCATGGGCGGCATAGCAGGCTGTCCACTGCCCCTGGGCTCCGCTCTGGAAGTCGAGCACGGCCATGAGCGAGTCCTCAGCCGTGGCCTCGATCTGCTCTGGGATGCTGGCAGCCCAGCGCGCATAGAAGCCGGTCAGATTGCCACCATCCGGGGCCCGGTAACGGATGGGTTCCCAGCGCTGCGTGCGCGCATACACTTGCTGAACGGGTCCCATGTAGTATTGCATCAGGTCCGCGTTGTGGACGCCCGCATCGAGAAGGATCCCGCCCACGTTGCGGTCATGCCGCCAAGGCAGGATGATGATCCGGTTGCCGCTGCCCGCGCTGATGTCATACAGCATGCGCGGCGTCCCGATGGCTCCGATGTCCAGCAGTGCCTTGTTGAGGCGGCACATGGGATCGCGCCGATAGTTCTCGGCTACGCTCAGCAGCCGGTCGGCCTTTGCCGCGGTGGCCACCATCTGGTTAGCTGCGCGCATGGTGACGGCCAGCGGCTTTTCGCTGAGGACGTGGAGTCCGAGCTCGAACGCGGCCGTGGCCACGCGGTGGTGGCTGGCTACGTCGGTGGTGATATCTATGCCTTGGAGGTCCGGTTGCTCTTGGACCATGGTCGCCATGTCGGCATAGACGCGCGGCCGGTAGCCGAGGAGCTCCTGTGCGTCGTCGGCCAGCGCTTTGGCATTCTCGAGGCGAAGGTCACAAACGGCCGAGAGGGTGATGTTGCTGATGCCGGTGTCTTCCAGAGCCTTGAGCCCCAGAAGATGGCGTCCCCCCATTCCTCCACAGCCCACGATTGCCAGCGGCAGTCTCTCCACGCTGCTATCCTCGCATCCTGCTATGCTTCGATGATGGCTACCGCGCGAATCGGCGCCGCCGTCGCGCCACGGAACCTCACGGGAAAGGCCGAGACGGTAAAGCCAAAGGGCACCGGTATCTGATCCAGGTTGATGAGGTTCTCGATGTGATAGTACTCGCGCTCGCGCATGACGCGATGGGCTTCCCAGAGCTTCATCCGCTTCCACATGTACTCGACGGGTGGGTCAAACCCGATGGCATCGATGCCGATGAGCTTGACGCCTTGGTCCACCAACCAGAGCGTGCCCTCACGGGTCATGCCTGGGTGATCGGTCAGGTAGCGCTTCTCATCGCGGAACTTGCTGGCGTCGGTGCGGATCAGGACGATGTCCAGCGGCTTGATCTCGTAGTCGATGCGCTCCAGCGCGGCCTCTAGATCGGGCACCGTGATCTCATCGCCAGGGCCCTTATCTGTCAGGTCTAGCACGACGCCATCGCCAAAGCAGTACTCGATGGGGATGGCCTCGGTGCCGCCTGGAGCGTCGGGGTTGGCATGCCACCAGGAATCCACGTGCGTACCGACATGGTCGCCCATGACGATGATGCCCGTGTTGCAGTGGTCGATCCCGACCTTGTCGGTCCCCGTGATCTTGGCGTACTCTTTGTGGTCGTGGACCTGCGAGATAAAGGGAGGCGTGACGCCGGGGTACACTACCATCCCCTTGTGCACTTCCATGCTCAGATCGATAAACTTGCGCCCCACTTGTGCCTCCTCTCCGGACGCAACGGATCTCTGCCCATAGAGCCCATCCGATGCGAGCGGTTATGCGTTGTCTCTCCTAGATTGGAAGGAGCGCGTCGGCGACTGCCGACGCGCTCCGCTCGCTCGACTTGGGAGCGCTACCCAAGGAACCAGCCTCCGTCACACTGGAGGACGGCGCCAGTGGTGAAGGATGACTCGTCAGAGGCGAGAAAGAGCGCCGAGTAGGCAAGCTCTTCGTTGTCGCCCATGCGCCCAAAGACGCTCTTGTTGGTGAGCACGTCTTTGGTGCCTTCATAGTCACCAGAGTCAATCATGGACTGCTCAAGCAGCGGCGTCAAAAAGGCCCCTGGGACTAGAGCGTTGCTGCGGATATTGTGCTCTGCGAGGTCCAGCGCCATGCTCTTGCTGAGATGGATGGCGCCCGCCTTGGCGGCGCAATAGGCCGCGCGCTCGGGGATGACGTCCAGACCAAGCACCGACGTCACGTTCACGATAGATCCGCCGCCAACCTTGATCATCTCGGGCGCAGCGTACTTGCTGCACAGGAAGATGCCCTTGAGATCGACGCCGATCATGGTGTCCCACTCTTCGGAGGTCAGCGTGAGGACGCCGCCGCGGATCTCGACGCCTGCGTTGTTCACCAGGATGTCCACCCGGCCCCAATTGTCAACAGCGGTCTGCGTCAGGGACTGCGCGCCATCCACCGTGGCGACGCTGGCGACGCAGAGGACGGCCTCACCGCCGGCATCCTTGATCTGCTTGACGGTCTCTTTGCCGCCCTCGACGTTGCGGTTGGCGTTGACGACCACCTTGGCGCCCTCTTTGGCGAACAAGACGGCAATGGCGCGTCCAAGCCCGCTGGACGAACCCGTCACGATGGCGACTTTGTCTTTGAGTCTCATGATACTCCCCTCTCTGGTGTCTCGGTCAGCTCTGACGTTGCGGATCGAACCCTACAAAGTCCTTGCGCGCAGGTGCAAAGGAGTCTAGCACTACCGTGCGTACCGTGACGGATGCCGCGTGCGGGACGTTGGGCGGCACACTCACGCTGTCGCCGGGCGAGAGATGCACGTTCTCGTCCCCGATGGTCAGGTCCAACTCGCCCTCCAGCACAAAGGTCACCTGCGCGTGGGGGTGAGCGTGTGCCGCGAGCGACGCACCGGCGTCAAACGTGTTGCGGGTGAGCATGAGTTCCTCTCCCCATGCGAGCGTCTCGCGCTTGACCCCTGGGAAGGGCTCGGCGGTCTGTGCGTTGTCGGTGCGTACCAGCTTCATGTTCGCCTCTCCTCGGGCCTACCACGCTGCGCGATCGCCGAGCAGGTCTTCCAGATACTGCTTGCTCAAGGCTGCGGCTTCGCGAGGCGACCGCGGCGCCTTGGGCGTGCCATCCAGCTCGACCATCACCCAGCCGTCGAAATCGGCCTCCTCCAGGACCTGGAAGATGCCCGGCATGTCCACGACACCCTGGCCGATGGCCTCATAGCCTACATACCCGGTCTCGCGGCCACCCGCATAGTCCTTGAGGTGTACGTGCCAGAGCTGAGGTTTGTGCTTGCGTAGCACGGCGACGGGGTCTGAGCCGCCCTTCATGATCTGGCCCGTGTCGGGCGCGAATCCCACTAGCGAGGGATCAACAGCCCCGAGGATCGTGTCGATCTCCTCACCGGTCTCAATGAGGGTGCCCGTGTGTGGGTGGATAGCTGCCCGTAGCCCCAGCTTGGCGACTTGCCGACCGATCTCGTTAAAGACCTCGGCCATCCCCTCAAAATGGGGATAGGGAACGTCTTTGCGTTGCCCGCCCTGCAGCACAATGGTCTCTGCACCGAGATCGGATGCTAGCTTGGCCCAACGCGCGCAGTTGGCAATGTCTTCCTCGGCATCCTTTGGATCATAGAATGTCGTGGGGCAATACGCCGCCGCAAGGGGCAAGTCGTACTTGTCCAGGAGCGCAGCGAAACCGCCTGGCTCCTCTTTGTATTGCTCGATGGTCTGTCCAAAGGTCTCGTAAGCGAGGTAACCTAGCTCAGCCGCATCGCGTATGGCTGTGACGGCGTCCTCTTTTTGGAATCCCCACAGGATGCCCGTGTGGCCAATGCGGAATGTAACCATGGCCTCTGCCTCCTCATCGCTATCAGGAACGGCGTCAATCATCGGCAGTCAACCACCATGATACGCAGTGCCGGTGGAGGTTGCAAGGTGTGTCTGGTACGCACGCAGCTGTTCGCTGACGGCTACCTGACAGATGCGTGCCATCATGGGTATCCTTTGACTGCTTCTGTCCCAGGTGCTGGCGGATCTCGGGCCATGTGGTGTGGGCAGAGGCTGTACCAGCGTCGGCATGGCCTGTATCATGGGATGGCGTAGGAGAAGCTGTCGGTTGCGCGAGGCTGTCTGGGGACGGTAGACGCAACCAATGCCATGGCTGCTTTTCGCCGCAATTGCCTGAGGCGTCCCCGAAACCGTCGCGTGGCGTTTTCGTGAATCCTTGTGTGGTCTGGAACCGAGGCGTCCTTCGATACGTCCTTTAGATAGAACGTTCGTGTCACGCCGAGGAGGTACCTATGCGCTGGTTGCACGGTCTGTTGGTGGTTGCGTTGTTGCTTCCCTTTGTTGTGGGGTGTGCGAGTGTTGGCAGCCCAGCCGTTGTGCAGGCCGAGGCCGCTCGCGACGAGGATCCCGCGGCGCCTACGGACGACGTCGCTTCGGTCTCGCAGAGCGTGAATGCTCTCGCGCTCGATCTGCATCGCGTTCTCGCTGAGGAGCGAGGGGGGAACCTGTTCCTCTCGCCCTATAGCATCGTCTTGGCGCTGGCCATGACCTACGCCGGCGCTCGAGGCCAGACTGCCGAGGAGATGGCGGATGTCCTCCACTTTGCGTTGCCAGACGAGCAGCTTCATCCAGCCATGAACGCCCTGGACCTCGCGCTGCACGCAGGCGAGGATCGCGAGATGGATTCCTACGATCCGCCCATCTTTCGTAGCGCCAACGCGCTCTGGGGGCAAAAGGGGCTGGGCTTCCAGGATGCGTTCTTGGAGACGCTAGCCACCAACTATGGCGCTGGCATGCGTGTGCTGGACTTTGCCAAGACGGAAGAGGCACGCGGTACTATCAACGATTGGGTCGAAGAGCAGACAGAGGATCGCATCAAGGATCTCATCCCGCCCGGGCTGCTAACCGAGATGACGCGGCTGGTGCTGACCAACGCCGTCTATTTCAAGGCTCAGTGGCAGAATCCCTTTGAAGAGGATGTCACCAAGGATGGACCGTTCTATGTGCCAGATGGCGGCAGCGTGACGGTGCCCATGATGCAGCAGACGGAGAACCTGGGCTACTATGCCGAGGATGGGCTTCAGGTAGTCGAGCTGCCCTATGCCGGCGGCACACATAGCATGCTCATCCTGCTGCCCGAGGAGGGCAAGCTCGGGGATCTCGCGGCCGGCTTGGATGAGGAGCGCCTGGCCGAGCTCGTGGATCAACTCCAGCGTCAATCCGTGGCGCTGACTATGCCTCGCTTTGAGTACGAAGCCGAGTTCGCGTTGGGCAACACGCTGGCAGCCATGGGCATGCCCACCGCGTTTGGTCCCGGTGCCGACTTTTCCGGGATGACCACCGAGGCGGGGCTGTTCATCGGCGAGGTGGTGCACAAGGCCTGGGTCGCGGTGGACGAGGAGGGCACCGAGGCGGCGGCCGCCACCGCGGTGATCATGGTCGAATCGGCCATGCCCATGGAGCCCATGGAGATGGTCGTGGACCACCCCTTCTTGTTCGCCATCCGTCATCGAGACACGGGGACGTTGCTCTTTCTCGGGCAGGTAGTCGATCCGTCGTAGCGCAAACCCAGAGGGCGCCGGGTGTTGCCCGGCGCCCCGTCTTGTCCTCAATCTGCGCTTGTGGCGCCTGTCCTCCCGGCGCTTTGGCCTCAGGGGGCTATCCTTTGTAGCCGGGGATCATGTAGGCTGGGTCCGTATCCCAGCTATCCTGGATCAGCAGGCCCCCATCGGGATCGGGAGCGAGCCAGGGCTGGCTCCACGGGTTGGCCCAGTTAGGCTGAAGATCGTGCGTGTCGAATCGCCTCCAGCGCTCGCCATCGAGAGGACGCTCATAGCCGTCCGCTCGGTAGCGCTCCTGCAGCCTAGAACGCTCGCGCGCTGTGTCCTCTAGGTAGAATCGGTTGTAGGCTCGATTCGTAAGCTCGTTGGGATCTGCCTGGCGATCGATCAGCCACTCTTTGTCGTCATACGATGCATACCAATACTTCCGTCGCGCGTTCATGGCGCCATAGATGCCAAAGGCCTCTTCGCGGTACTGGCTGTAGACGGTTCGCGCCGCTAGAGGGCTGTCATCGTCGGCCTGGGCGACCTCGGCTAGATCGACGCCATCAGTGCGATAGCTTTCGTCGGTTAGGCCCGCGGCTCGTAGGAAGGTTGGCATCACATCGACCAAGCTGGTGACGCGCTCGCACGTCTGCCCGACAGGGAAGCGCTGCGGGAAGCGAACCAGCATCGGGACGCGGCAGCAGGAATCGTGCATGCCACGCTTTCCAAAGCAATCATAGTCGCCAAGGTACTCGCCGTGATCCGACGTGAATAGAACCAGTGTGTTCTCGAGTTGCCCCGTCTGCTCTAGGGTTTCCAGCATGCGCCCAACCTGCTTGTCGATCAGTGAGATGGACGCATAGTAATAGGCCTTCATAATGCGCACCAGGTTTCTGTCGATGCCCTGATCGCAGTACTTGTAGCGATTTTGCACACGGTTGATGTACGTCCAGAACTGCTCTGGATCTTCTGGCATTTTGGGAAGAGGCATGCGTGGTCCGCGGTAGAGCGCGTGCCAGGGGACGGGAGGCGCGAACGGCGGGTGAGGGTCGCTGATGCTCGAGAACAGGAACCACGGCTGGTTTCGCTGAGCCTGGTTCTGGATAAAGCTTACGCTGTTGTTCCCCACCCAGGTTGTCTGATGGTACTCTTCGGGGAGGATGCCGATCTGCGGGACATAGTACATCTCGCTGGGCGCGCCTCCGGGAGGGATGCGTGGATCCACACCCTGGGCGGCTAGCCACTCCCGATAGTCGCTGTGCAGATGGTCGACGCGCAGCCTGGTCTGAAAGCCGCGGAGGGAGCCCCAGTCGGGCACAAAGTGCATCTTGCCGATGCCATGCGTGCGATAGCCATTTGCCGCCAGCAGGTCCATGATGCTGGGACGGTCATCGCAGAACGCATCCCCATTGTAGGTGCAGCCGGTGTTGTGCGCGTACTGGCCGTGGATGAGGCTGCAACGTGCAGAGACGCACACGGGGGACGGCGTATAGGCGGAGGTAAAGGTCACCCCCTCCTTGCATAGGCGATCCAGGTTGGGAGTGATGATGACGGGGTTGTTAGAGGCTCGGATCGTGTCCCACCGCTGCTGGTCCGTGAAGATGAGCAGGATGTTGGGACGTGGCATCGGCAGCTCCTTTCGGGGCGCGGGCATCACAGTCAGCTGCTATGGGAAGCAGACGCCGGGCATCCACGGCAAGGGTGTCCGGCGTCTGTGTGTGCGCAAAGCTGCGCTACGCGTACAGAGCGATGGGGTCGCCCTGAACTGGCGGCAGCGGGTTCGGGCGTACCAGGATCCCGCCCTGCTCGTACGACTGGATCGCAGCCCAGGTGTACTCCAGGGTCGCCAGCGCGTCTCGCCCCGAGGCCCTCAGCTTGTCCTTGGGGACGCCGTTGCTCACGTCCTCCAAGAAGGCGTGGATGCGTCGCGGGAATGTCTGGTTGAAATCGTCGATGCCGGACTCGGTCACGATGGGCTTGGCCGATTCGCCAAGCTTGAGCGCTGCCGGGTCCGCCGCGTCGGCCGGGCGCGGGCCTGGCCAGTATGTCACCTTTTCGATGCAGTTCTCGATGCAGAAAGTGCCGCGTGTGCCGGCCAGCTCAAAGCTCCACCAGCCGCCCAAGCCAAAGGTGGCATCGCCACGCTGGCTCAGCAGGTATCCCACCGCGCCACTGGCGAATCGCACGTGGATGCTGTTGATGGAGAGCATGACGTCGCCAGCTCGCTTGCGGAAGCTTGGCTGCGTCACGAATGCCTGCACGTGCGTAATGTCCCCGCAAAAGTGTCGCATGAGGCTAAAAGGATGCGCCAGGAACGCCTTCATGTGAAAGTAGGGAAAGCCGTAGGAGCGAGGCGCCTTTGAAAGCTGGTAGCTCTCCTCGCCGCCAGGGAAGCCCATCTTGTGCAGGCAGTAGACGACCTCACCGACCTCGCCCTCTTCCATGTACGTTTGGGCCTGATCGGCTGGAGGCGTGAAATAGTGGTTCAGGTTGCAGCCGAGGTAGAGATCAAGCTCGCTGGCCGCAGCGACCATCTCGCGCGCCTCTTCGATGTCGTTGGAGAGCGGCTTTTCGCAGAGCACATGCTTTCCGGCCTCGAGCGCCTGCATCGTCGGCTCAAAGTGCCAGCTCCCGTTCTCATAGCCGCCCGTCGTCACGTCGATGACGTCAAGATCGGGCTCGGCTTCGAGCATCTCTTCCAGGCCATAGTAGGCCTTGACGCCGTACTCGGCGGCAGCCTTGTCTGCACGCGCCTTGATCACGTCGCAAACGGCGACCAGCTCAGAGAGATCATCTTGCTTGTGGCATCGAGCGTGCACGTTCCCGATGCCCCCCATACCCACCAGACCAACCTTCAGAGCCATGTCACTTATCCTCCTCTAGGGCGCTCGGGCGCCGCCACAGATTCCGCTGCGTTGATAGTAACCCCCGTTGGAGCGCTGTCAACCGTCTGAGCGCCGGGAGCCCGTACGATGGTGACGTAGCATTGACCTGGACGAGGCTCATCGCTATCATCGGCCTGTGGGTGAGAGCGGTATCGGGTTGTGGGAGTATGCGGTGGTCGAGCGAAAGCGTGGCAATCAGCTTTTGGAGTGGGTCATCGTGACGTTGCTGCTCGCGTTGGCAACATACGCGGTGTTGCAGGTTGTGGGTCCCGATGTGGAGCTGTGGGTGCAGGGAGCGACCGAGTGGCTGAAACGCTTCTTTGGAGGGGCCTAGCGGGCGAGGTCGGGCTTTGACGATAGCCCATACCTTGGCTATACTCTGACGTGGCGGGGTGTGGCGCAGCCTGGTAGCGCGCAGCGTTTGGGACGCTGAAGTCGGAGGTTCAAGTCCTCTCACCCCGACTTGCGGGCGTAGCTCAGTTGGCAGAGCCTCTGCCTTCCAAGCAGATTGTCGCGCGTTCAAATCGCGTCGCCCGCTCAAGCTACCCTCCCGTGCAGGTCCCCGGTCTCTTGCCAGCGCGTGAGATGAGGCAAGGGTCCGGGGCTTGTTGTGTGGCAGTGGGCGATCGCGCAAGCTGGCGAGGGATGGCCTGGGATCGCATAGGAGAGCTGGAGCCTGATCGTGAACGAGCATGACCTAAGAACGCTCGAGTTCCAAAAGATACTGAGCCACTTGGCGGAGCACACCTCGTTCTCCGCCGGTCGCGAGTTGGCTCTGGCACTTCGGCCGTCGACGGACCCATACGAGGTACGCCAGCGCCAGCAGGCCACGACGGAGGCCAAGGCCTTGCTCGGCACGCGCCCAGAGGTGACGCTGGGGGCGGCCCGCGATGTCCGGCCGCATGCCGAGCGCGCAGGGCTCTTGGCGACGCTCCAGCCGCACGAAATCCTCGAGGTACGTGGCACCCTCCGCTCTGCGCGTAAGCTGCGCAGCTTGCTCGTGCGCCTTGAAGAAGAGTACCCCTTGCTAGCTGACACAGCTGCTCGGCTCGATCCACTGCCCGAGCTCGCGGACGCCATCGGGCGGTGTCTCGATGAGGACGGCAACGTGCTGGACACGGCCTCACCAGAGCTGGCGCGGATTCGGCGAGAGCTGCGTCTGGCCCAGGACCATCTGACCGAGCGCCTGCGCCGCTTTGTGTCCGATGGCGACAATGCCACCTATCTGCAGGAGCCCATCGTCACCGAGCGCAACGGGCGCTATGTGGTGCCGCTCAAGATCCAGTTCAAGGGCCGCATACCGGGCATTGTCCACGACACGTCAGCCAGCGGCGCCACGCTGTTCATTGAGCCGCTTGCTACGGTTGAGCTCGGTAACCAAGTGCAGGAACTGCGATCACTGGAGCGTCACGAGGTCGAGCGCATTCTGGCAGAGCTCACAGAGATGATTGGCGACCACGCCGATATCATCGACGAGGACGTACGCGTCCTTGCTGAACTCGATCTGGCCTTTGCCTGCGCACGCTATAGCTTTGCGCAGCGCGCTCAACCTGCTGAAATACTGACCAATGGGGACGATCCGCAACGTCTTGCTCCCCTTTGTCTTCACGCGGCACGCCATCCGCTGTTGCCTGAGGACGCGGTTGTTCCTATCGACGTGCGGGTAGGTGAGGATGCCCGCATCTTGCTGATCACGGGACCCAACACGGGCGGCAAGACTGTGGCGCTCAAGACGGTGGGGCTGTTGACCGCGATGACGCAGGCAGGCATGCATATTTCGGCGGCGGAGGGATCATCGGTGCCGGTCTATGATGGCATCTATGCCGATATCGGCGACGAGCAGAGCATTGAGCAGAGCCTGTCGACGTTCTCCTCGCATATGACACACATCGTGTGTGTGTTGGAGCAGGCCACGCCCCGTTCGCTCGTGTTGCTTGACGAGTTGGGAGCTGGTACCGATCCGGTAGAAGGCGCCGCCTTGGCGCAGGCTCTGCTAGAGACGCTTCTAGAGCGCGGCTGCACGGCAGTCTGCTCGACGCACTATTCGACGCTGAAACTGTTTGCCTTTGGCACGGAAGGCATTGAGAACGCCAGCGTCGAGTTCGACCTAGAGACGCTGTCGCCAACCTACAAGTTGTCGATTGGGGTGCCTGGGCGCAGCAACGCGCTCGCCATTGCCAGGCGTCTGGGGTTGGATCATGGTATCCTGGATCGAGCGGCTGGCTTGGTGTCGCCACAGGATATGGAGGCGGATTCGCTTCTGGAGGGCGTGCGCGAGGCGCGCGATGCGGCGGAGCATGATCGTGAGGAGGCCCGCAAGCATAGGCGCCGCGTGGCTCGGCTGGAAGATGACTTGCGCCAGCGAATTGCCGAGGTCGAGGCCTCGCGTGAGGATCTCTTGGAGGAGGCGCGTGCCAGGGGTAGGGAGCTGCTGAGCGACTTGCAGGATGAGCTGAAGGCGCTGCGACTCTCGATAGCGACGGAATCCGATCAAGCGCAAGCCATCCGACAGGCTATGCAGCGACATGCCGAACTTGCCAAGACCGTCGAGCCCGCTCCCGAGCCGCCACCATCTCCCGGTGCCCGCACCAGCGACCTAAGGCCTGGTGACGCGGTGCGCATTGCTCACCTAGGGCAAGTTGGTGAGGTGCTGAGCGTCAGTGATCAGGAAGCCGAGGTGCGGGTTGGTAGCCTCCGGCTGCGTGCACAGCCCGAGACCCTGGAGCGCGTCGCATCTGCCCCCAGGGAGGTCCCGCGACGCGCGCGTCCGCAAACTCCCGAACCGGTTTCGCCGGGCACCGAGTTGGACCTGAGGGGCTATCGTGCCGACGAGGTGGCTTCGGAGTTGGAGCGTTACCTGAACGGCGCCTACATGGCGGGCCTGCCCTGGTGCTCCATCATCCATGGCAAGGGCATGGGGGTTCTCAAGCAGGTGGTGCGAAGGCATCTTCAGGGGCATCCCTTGGTGTCCGAGTTCCGCGCAGGCGCGCTGGCCGAGGGGGGAGATGGCGTTACGATGGTCAAGCTGCCCCCACGCCGCAGCGCCGACGAGGAGAGCACTAGCTAGATCTGGTCGCGAAGGCGCTGTGCGATGGTTGACGTGATTCCCGGGATGGACGTCAGGTCCTGAAGGCTGGCCTTGCGGATGCCATCGATGGAGCCGAACGCGCACAGGAGCGCCTGGCGACGCTTCGGCCCAATGCCAGGCACTTGCTCCAAGACCGACTTTGTGCTGTGCTTCCGCCGGATGGTGCGGTGATAGCTCACGGCGACGCGGTGTGCTTCATCACGTATGC
Organism: uncultured Anaerolineales bacterium; assembly: GCA_964402205.1. Taxonomy (GTDB): domain Bacteria; phylum Chloroflexota; class Anaerolineae; order UBA1429; family UBA1429; genus DAIRUQ01. The sequence continues at coordinate 1,741 of CAYOBT010000028.1, read as the reverse complement.
GCTGCACGAGATAGAGCGCCTGAGAGCCTTCAGGGAGCAGGTGCGGGTCTGGGCTCTCTGGGGTAAAGAGCTCCTCCTCGCGCTTGGCGAGCGCGGCTAGCGGCAGATGATCCACACCCGCCTCTTCCATCGCTACCAACGCCGCGTGCAGCTGCCCCTTGCCACCGTCGACGATGATGAGATCGGGCATCAACGCCCAACGACTGCTACGACCAGTTTCCTCAGCGCGTTCCGTGGCGGCGCTCGCCCGTGCAAAGCGCCGTCGTAGCACCTCGGCCATGGCAGCATAGTCATCCCCGCCGGTGGCTTCCTTGATACGAAAACGCCGGTAATCGCTCTTGCTCGGAGCGCCTTGCACAAACACCACCATGCTGCCTGTCGCCCCAAAGCCATGGGTGTGAGAGATATCGTAGCATTCGATGCGACTTGGTGGCTCTTCCAAGCCTAGCGTCTCTTGGAGCCGGGTCAGCGCCTCGACGTGTTTGCTGCGGTCGGCTTGCCACTCGGCCCTGAGCTTGCGCAGGGTCTCAACGGCGTTCTCTTGGGCTAGATCAAGCACGGCTCGCCGATCACCGCCTTTGGGCACCTTGATCATCACACGGCTGCCCCGACGCTGCCGAAGCCACTGCTCTAGGATGGGCAGACTGTCCAGATCGCTAGGGACGACGACCTCGGGCGGAATCGAAGGCGACTGCTCATAGAACTGGACCAAGAATGAGCGGACGATCTCCTCATCGCTAGCGTCCGTCGCGCCGCCCAGGACATAATAGTCGCGGCCGACGAGCCGACCGTTTCGCACGAAAAAGACCTGAACGCAGGTATCGCCGTCGTCGCGAGCGAACGCCACAAAGTCATGATCATGCAGATGGGCTGAGACGATGCGTTGCCGCTCGATGATCCGCGTGATGGCGGCAATCTCGTCCCGAAGCTTGGCCGCGCGCTCGAACTCGAGATGGGCGGAGGCGGTCTCCATCTCTCTTCGCAGGCTGGCGACGATCTCCTCCTGCCGACCTTCCAGGAACAGCGCGATGCGATCCATGGTCTGGCGATATGCCTCGCGGCTGATGGCCCCGATGCAGGGACCAGAACACCGGTCGATGTGGTAGTAGAGGCAGGGCCTGCGATCCTCGCCGGTGATCTCTCGGTTGCACGTGCGGTAGGGAAAGATGCGGCGGATCAAGTCTAGGCTCTGATGGACGGCTTGCGACGACGTGAATGGCCCAAAGTAGCGGCCGCCATCGTGGGCCATTCGTCGCACCACGAGGACGCGAGGGAACTCTTCCTCCATGGTGATCTTGATATAGGGATAGCGTTTGTCATCCTTGAGGCGGATGTTGTAGCGAGGGCTGTGACGCTTGATGAGCTGCGACTCGAGAATGAGAGCCTCGAGCTCGCTTTCCGTGACGATCCACTCGATATCGGCAATGTCGCCCACCAAGCGGGCCGTCTTGGCGTCACGGAGGGCCGTCTGGCCAAAGTAGGAACGCACGCGGTCGCGCAAGACAAGCGCTTTGCCGACATAGATGACCTTCCCGTTGGCGTCGCGCATGAGATAGACGCCCGGACTCTCGGGAAGGCTGGCAAGCCGAAGCTGCAATCGCTCTTGAATATCGCTCATATGTCAAGTCTGGCCCGATCTGCCAGCGCGGTCAAGATGCCATCTTGCGCTTGCTAGATGCTGTCTTGCGGCAGGATGACGGCCTTGGCGGCGATGCGGCTCTCGACCAACTCTAGCGCTTGC
>CAYOBT010000027.1:0-14035 GCA_964402205.1 uncultured Anaerolineales bacterium | reverse complement strand
GATCGATGACCATCCAGAGGTGGCGAGGCGTCTGGCCAGCAGCTTTGGTGGCCTCTACTTCCCGCATGCTCCCGCGGCCATCAAGGGAGTGCAGGGACGCTACGAGGTAGCCCACACCGGCGCCATGTAGCCGCACAACCTCACAGAAAAGGGGGGTGGCTCTCGCCACCCCCCTTTCGTGGCGTATGCTACTGCGTCAGTCGCTCCAAGAAGGCCAGTGACTCTGCTGCGTCTCGCGTCAAGTCACCTGGCCAGCCGCATTCGATGGACACGCGCCCGTCGTAGCTGATCTCGCGCAGGATCGCGAACAGCCTGTCGAACGGATAAGACCCTGAACCCGGATGCCCCCGATCTGGGCTGTCGGCAACGTGGACGTGCGCCAGCCACTCTGGCGCCTCTAGGATATCGTCCAGGGGCTCATCTTCCACAGCGAAATGCCACGTATCGGCCAGCACCTTGATGAAAGGTCGACTCACTTCGCGAGCGAGCGCCACGCTTTCCGTGTATGTATTGAGGATGTTGCACTCATTGGTATTGAGCGGCTCGATGGCGATGGTTAGCCCGTGCTCTCTAGCGTGGTCAGCGCAGCGCTCCAGAAACCACACCAGCTGGTCCCATGCTGCCGACCGAGCGAACCCATCAGGCACGCTGCGCGACCGCCCGCTGCCGAACACCATCAGATCAGCTCCTACCTCTGCGGCACGGGCGATGGTCGTGCCGACATAGGCCTCGACGCGATCGCGATGGACGTCTGGCCCCACCACCCTCAGATCGCCCGGCAGGAAGCAGTTAAAGGCACGGACAGCCGGCTCTAGCTCGGACAGGCCTTCCAGATCCACGGCATCGGGGCTTGGATCGTGTCCGGCTAGTGTCGCAGCCGCCGCGATCTCGCAAAAGTCGAACCCGAAAGGCAGCTTGCTCACAGCATCGGGGTTGACGCAGATTCCGATGGGGATCGATCGAGACACGATTCTCCTCCTAGCCCACGTGGGCTGCTAGTAGAGGCTCAGCCACGTCCGCTCTGGCCCCTCTTGGATCTTTTCCAGAACGAGCATCAGGTGGAGCAGGTCCACAACGTTGCCATGGCGAGGCGGTTGGTCCTGCAGCAGATGCGTGGCAAAGTGCTCCAGGCTTCCTATGTAGCCCTGCGTCACCAAGTGCTGGTTGTAGGGAGCCGGATCCGAGAGCTGAGGCTCCCAAACCACCGGCGCGTCCGCCGCAGCCCCATAGTAGTCCGTGGCATCCAGCAGATCCGGGTCAGTCTCGGGGCTTCCGGTGCGATAGTAGGTCACTCGCGAGGCGTTCTCAACCAGCACGTGGGCACCCTCGCCAACGATCTCCAGACGCTCGCGCGGACCTCGGCGAGCCCCGCTACCAGCCAGATGCAAGGTGCCAACCAGCCCAGAAGCGTATGCGAAGGTCAGCAAGGCATCGCCACTCTGCTCATTGACGGCGTACATGACACCGCGCGCTTCGCCAAACAGCCGCATGAGCGTCGCATAGGGACGAACTAGCCCCAAGAGCGACTGCGGGTCCTCGCATGGCTCGGACAAGGCCTCTTGCGTAAGGCTCGCCGGATAGCGCATGGCAAAGCTCGAAGCCGCGCCCAATTCGCCATCTCGCAGAATCGCCGCTGCCTTCAGATAGGCCGGCATGAACATGCCGTTCAGGTTCGTCTGCAAGAACTTGCGGCCACGCATGCACGCGCTGGTCAGCGTCTTGACATCATCCTTGCTCGTGCAGGGAGGGCTCTCGATCCAGACGTGAAAGCCGGCGCGCAGGGCATCCGCCGCAAGCTCTGGGTAGGCTGGGTGGCCCTCTGGATCCGGGCCCACCACGATGATGAGCGCATCGAGCGTGGTCTCTTTGGCCAACAGCGCCTTATGGTTCGGGTAGAAGCGCTTGGCGCCGAACAGGGACGCAGTGGCGATGCCTTGATCGCGATCATGGTCGGCCAGAGCGACAAGATCGATGGGCAAGTAGCGGAAGCAGGGCAGAATGTCGCGATAGGCGTGCCTACCCGCCCCGATGCAGCCAACACGCAGCTTGGTCGGATAGGCATAGTTATGCAGCATGATCATCTCCATGGATCAGCGTACCACAGCAAGCGAACGCCTTCTCTCCTCCAGGTGACTATGCATCAAGCATCGGGGACTGTCAAGGATTGGCCTCGCCGGATACCTTGACGGCAGACGTGGGCCCTGTTATACTGGCTGCGTCCTCCTGGCTTGCTCAGGAGGCGAGTATCACGCAATGAAAACACACGAGGGGTGGCCCACCGAATAATGGTCAAGGCGAGTAAGCAGAAGGTCGAAGTTGAGGGTACCGTTGTTGAGGCGCTGCCCAACACGCAGTTCCGCGTCGAGCTAGACAGCGGACACGAAGTGTTGGCATACATCTCTGGCAAGATGCGCAAGTACTATATCCGCATCCTGCTGGGAGATCGTGTGCGGGTGGAGCTCTCGCCGTATGACCTCACGCGTGGGCGTATCGTGTACCGATACAAGCAGGGTCGCAGTAGCGCCGAGTGAGCCTTGCCTCCGCTTTGGATGCTAGGACCGCTTGACGGCTTCTCTGCCGTTGCCTATGCTAGCAGTCGTCTTGAGCCTGCTCTACGCAGGCTCGTCTCAGACTCGGCGTCGATCGGGTTCTTGGGCGCAGACGCGCCAGGAGGATAGCCTATCGGGGAACGCGAGCATGCGTCCGGTTGTCTCTCGCTTCTAGGAGGCTCTGCGATGGACGGTTTTGGCCTTGTGCCCAGGCTTGATGCCTGACCGAACAGTTCTGCCATCGCCATGAGCCAGTCAAGAGCCCTCCAACAGCAGAGGGCACCGCGTCGTGAGGAGCTTGCCTTCTCTGACGCGAAAGCCAGACAAAGGAGATTCTGATGGCGAGTGTTACGTATGAGCATGTCACCAAGCGATTTGGTGACGTCATTGCTGTCAATGACCTGTCCATCGAGATCGCAGACAAGGAATTCCTCGTATTCGTCGGCCCCTCGGGTTGCGGCAAGACAACATCGCTGCGCCTCCTGGCAGGCCTCGAGGAACTCACTGAGGGCAACATCTACATCGGCGACCGCCTGGTCAACGACGTGGCCCCCAAGGACCGCGACATCGCCATGGTGTTCCAGAGCTATGCTCTGTACCCGCACATGAGCGTGTACGACAACATGGCCTTTGGCCTCAAGCTTCGCAAGACGCCCAAGGCCGAGATTGACCGCCGCGTCAAAGAAGCAGCGGGCATCCTCGGCATCGAGGAGCTGCTAGACCGCAAACCGAAGCAGCTATCTGGTGGCCAGCGCCAGCGCGTGGCCCTGGGCCGCGCCATCGTGCGTGAGCCAGCCGTGTTCCTCATGGACGAGCCGCTCTCGAACTTGGACGCCAAGCTGCGTGTTGCCACGCGCGCCGAGCTCTCCAAGCTCCACCAGCGGCTCGAGACTACGTTCATCTATGTAACCCACGACCAGGTCGAGGCCATGACGATGGGCACCCGCATCGCTGTGATGCGTGACGGCATCCTCCAGCAGTGCGACACGCCGCAGACGCTGTACAGCTCGCCGGCCAACATCTTTGTTGCCGGGTTTATCGGCAGCCCCGCCATGAACTTCTTTGACGTCACCGTCACGGGCACCAAAGAGGACCTCTACCTCGATGCCGGCACCTTCAAGGTGAAGGTACCGGCCGAAAAGGCGGGGCCGCTGTTTGACTACCTCGGCAAAGAGGTCGTCCTTGGCATGCGCCCTGAGGACATCCACGACCCGCAGTACGCACCTCCGGGCATCACGGCAGCCAGCGTTACCGCCAAGGTGGACGTCACGGAGCTCATGGGCAACGAGGTCTTCCTCTACATGGTCTCGGGCAACAAGAGCTATATCGCTCGCGTCGACCCCCGTACCGTGGCACGCGTTGGCCAGGACGTCGAGCTCTACTTTAACATGGACAACATGCACGTGTTTGACCGCGACACCGAGCTGTCAGTCCATCAGTAGACATCACAGCAGCGCAAGAGGGGATGGCCATTGAGCCATCCCCTCTTTTCGTGTTCAGGCGCGCGCGATCCGCTAGTAGCGACGTCGCAGCCACGCCAAGAGCTCGCACAACGCTGCCAAGAGCACCAAGAGCACCCCGCTGCCAATCCCCAGCGCTCCGACCAGGCGTAACGCCACCAGTGCCGCGCCCAGCACGCCCACGAGAGCGCCCTGCCGCACCGCATTCCGCCACGGTGGCGTCATGTACAAGAGGCCATGGCGGCGCGTCTGCCATAGGTAGCTGACGGGCATGACGGTTGCGGCCAAGGCCATCCCCAGCACCGCCACAAAGAGCACCTGGTTGCCCGTCGTCGGGGGACGAGTGTTTAGAATGGCCCCTAGCGCCACCCAGAGTAGGCCGCCAAGGACAGCTGTGAGCAGAGGGAACCACCTGCGACGCACCTTACCTCCTTCCCGCCCGCCGATTATAGAGCGTGCGCCCTCAGGGGCCAACCCCCGCTGGACGGCTTGATACCCGCCCCCCTTTTGGCGTGCCCTCCCATGGCCGCCATCCATCGAGCCAGAACCTCCATTGGTGAGGCCGTCGTGGCATGCTATAATCGTTCGGGTAGCGTTCGCACGGAGAGACCATGTCCATCCTAGCCGCACACGATCTTGGCATCTACTATGGCGCCCAGGACGTCTTCCAGGGCGTCAGTTTCGCCATGGCTCGGGGCGACAAGGTCGGTCTCGTCGGGCCAAACGGCGAGGGCAAGACAACCTTGCTGCGCATCATTCTCGGCGACCTTCAGCCAACCTCGGGGGTAGTGCAGCGCTCTCGCGGCCTGGAAATGGCCTATCTTCCTCAGGTCCCAAGGCTGCAGAGCGAGCGCACGCTGTTTCGCGAGATGCTCACGGTATTCGAGCGCTTGCGCGAGCAAGAGCAGAGACTCTTGTCCCTCGCCCACGAACTGTCGCAGCATCCGACCGACAACGATCTGCTAGCCGCCTATGCCCGAGCAGAGGAGCGCTTTGAGAGGGCAGGAGGCTACACCTACGAGAGCCGCATCAAGCGCGTGTTGGGCGGGATCGGCTTCTCAGAAGAAGCCTTCTCCTGGCCCATCGACATCCTTAGCGGCGGACAGATCACACGCGCCCTCTTGGCCAAGCTGCTCCTGCAGGAGCCAGATCTGCTCGTGCTAGACGAGCCGACCAACTATCTGGATCTCAAAGCCTTGGAATGGCTCGAGTCCTATCTCCAAGCCTGGCGCAAGAGCCTTATCATCGTTTCCCACGACCGCTACTTTCTCGATCAGGTCGTCAGCCGGATCTGGGAGCTCGAGGGCGGCACAGTCACCGCCTACCGCGGCAACTATTCAGCGTACCTCACCGAGCGTGCACATCGACGCGAACGTCAGCGTCGGGAGTACGAGGAACAGCAGGAGCTCATCGCCCGCACTGAAGATTTCATCCAGCGCTACAAGGCGGGTCAGCGAAGTAAGCAAGCTCGCGGACGCGAGAAACAGCTCGATCGATTGGAACGTATCCAGCCTCCTCGCGAGCGCCGTGCCCTCAGCATGCGCATGCGCGCCTCGTTGCGCTCGGGCGATGAGGTGCTCACCAGCGAAGGTATCGTCGTGGGCTACCCGACGATGCCAGATGCTGACACGGACGCTACTGGCCCGATGCGTCTGTTCGATACGGGAAAGCTCCGCATCGAGCGCGGCGATCGCATCGCGCTCCTGGGGCCCAACGGCTGTGGCAAGACCACGTTCCTTCGCATGCTCATGGGCGAGATGGAGCCCTTGCAGGGGCGCGTGCGCCGAGGCGCTAGCCTGCGCATCGGGTACTTGCCCCAAACCCATGACTGGTTCGATCCAAGCCTCACCGTACTCCAACAGCTGATGGCCGAGAGTAAGCTCAAGCATGATCAGGCCCTTCACCATCTGGCCCGCTTTCTCTTTACCGGGGACGCCGTGGACAAGCGCGTCGCGTCCCTCTCGGGAGGCGAGCGTTCGAGGCTCGGGCTCGCCATCCTCACATTGCGAGGTGCCAACTGGCTCATCCTTGACGAGCCGACCACCCATCTCGACGTAGCCTCGCGCGAGGTGCTTGAGCAAGTGCTCGCGGGTTACAACGGCACCCTGCTCTTTGTGTCGCATGATCGCTATCTCGTGGATGCCGTAGCCACGCATGTCTGGATGGTGCGAGAAGACCATCTCGAGCAGTTCGACGGCAACTATTCCGAGTATGCGCAAGCCCGCGCACTCGAGGCGGCCCGCGCAGCGGAAACCAAACCTGCCACGGGCGCTCCGCATTCGACAGCCCCAACGCCGTCAGGCCGCTCGGCGAGGGAAGGGGCACGGCGCACAGAGGAACTGGAAGAGCAGATCCACTTGCTCGAAAGACGCTTGGACGATCTGCAAGCCGAAATGGCGCAAGCCAGCGCAGCCCAAGAGGTCACCCGATTGCGCGAACTCTCGGAATCCTTCAGCCACCTCGAGTCGGAGCTCGCCGAGCGTCTCTCCGAGTGGGAGCGTCAGGCCAGTGCCATGATGCAGAGCGACTAGGATGCATGTCATTGGGCTCACCGGCAACATCGCCACCGGCAAGACAACCGTGGCACGCATGCTTGACGAGCTTGGAGCCACCATCATCGATGCCGACAAGCTGGCTCACGAGGTCATGCGCCCCGGCACCGAGGTCCACCGAGCCATCGTCGCTCGGTTCGGCAGCAAGGTACTCGCCGATGACGGCAGTCTCGACCGCAAGACTCTGGGCACTATCGTCTTTGCCGATCCCAAGGCCTTGGCGGACTTGGAAGCTCTCGTGCACCCCGCCGTCGAGCAAACGCTTCTGGCCCAACTCGATCAAGCTCAGACAGACGTAGCAGTGGTGGAGGCTATCAAGCTTCTGGAGGCGGGCCTCGACCGTTATTGTGACGCGATCTGGGTTACGACCAGCCCTCGAGAGCAACAGATCGAGCGGCTCATGCTGACACGCGGTCTGACGCGGGAGCAGGCCCTTCTCCGCATGGACGCCCAACCTAGTCCGGAGGCCAAGGTGGCTCGTGCAGATGTGGTGATCGACAACAGCGGCTCGCTTGCGCGAACGCGCGCCCAAGTCGCGTACGCCTGGCGTGACACCTTGACTGCCGATGCGACACCAATCAACACGCGCCGCGCAGCGGCACAGTGGATTATCCTGACGGTGGGGATGTTGGCGATGCTGCCGTTGGGCTGTCGGTTGATGGGCTACGCAGACTGGCGCTCCTGGGGGCCATTGGTGCCAATCTGCCCTTTGCTGGCCGCCCTGACCGTTTGGCTCATCCATCGTCCATAGCCCACAAGGAATGCGATGACCGTGAAGCAGCATTGGGTCAGCGTCCAGGCAGTAACGGAGCCGCTCCCAGGTGCGCGTCTGCTTCTGCTTCACGCGCCAGCTCTCTCCCAGGCGATGCCAGGCCAGTTCGTGATGGCACGCTGCGGCACCGGCTTCGATCCATACCTACGCCAAGCCGTACCGATCCACCGGCTCTTGGACCAGGGCATCGGACTCCTGGTGCGGCCCGAGAACGAGTCCCTCCGTTGGCTGGCGTCGCGTCGGCCAGGCGACACCGTGGATCTTGTCGGGCCATGCGGCCACGGGTTCGAGCGAGCTCGGTCCACGGATGCCCTGGCCGTCGTTGCCCAAGGTACCGGCTGGTTGCCCGCCGCAGCACTGCTGGATGCGGTGCGGTGTCCCGTACAGCTGCTGGTCTCGGCGCCTACCGCTGCGCAGCTGCCGCCGCGCGAACTCGTACCCACGCACATCGAATACCTAGCCTTTGTGGGAACCGAGGACAAAGCAGGCTGGCTAGATGCGCTTGGGGAAGCCGTTGCCTGGTCCACCCGCCTAGCTTTGGCAGGGCCAACGCTGGGCGCAGCGACACCGGGTCTCTATCGGTCTGTAGCTTCCGTCCTCCGCAACAGCCCCGCCGGGCTCTCCCGTGGACGAGCCGAAGCATGGCTATGGGGGGAGATCCATTGCGGCCTAGGGTGCTGCAATGGCTGCCTCGTTGAGACGCGGCGCGGCTGGCAGAGAATATGCTCAGACGGACCCGTGTTCGACCTAGCGGATCTGCTACTCAGTTGAGGAAAGGGCTTTTGTGAGACGATTCCTCGTGTGGCTGGGCCTTCTCGCCGCCCTTACATCGGTCGTGAGCTGCGCGCCGGCAGTCGTGGGCGAGCAGCAACGCCCAAGCCCGACACGTACCGCAGCACCTGCGATCACGAGCACGCCCACCGACCATCCCACAGGCGTTCCCGCTACGTGGACGCCCGTTCCCAACACGCCCACCCCAACCCTGTACCCCACGGCAACGCCTGTGCCCACAGATCAACCACCCCTGATAGCGCTAGACCCCGGACACGGCGGAGAAGACCTAGGCGCTGTCCGCGTCGATGAGAATGGCGCCTACGCCTACGCCGAGAGTGATGTCAACTTGGCCCTGGTGCTGCGCATACGCGACAGACTGCTGGCTCGGGGGTATCGCGTTCTTCTCACACGCGACGGCGATTATGAAGCGAACTCAGAAGGTGCCGACGTGAACCAGGACGGCATAGTCGACCACGTCGATGATCTACAGCTTCGCATCGACGCCGTGAATGCCGCCGGCGCAGACGCCCTCATCTCCGTTCACCAGAACGCCTTCTACTGGCCGGATGGCAGCCGAGCCTCCGACGTTGGTGGCACGGTGACCTTCTACAACGTATATCGCCCCTTTGCCAACCAGAACGAGCGACTAGCGTCACTCGTCCAGGAAGAGCTGGTGATCGCCCTCAGGGGCATCGGACATGACGTCCTTGACCGGGGCATCCAAATGGACCACGAGCTGGAAGCTGACCCCGAGGGAGGCCAGTTCCTCATTCTCCTCGGTCCCGAATCCGAGCGGATCCTCCGGCCTTCCGAGATGCCGGCGGTGCTCAGCGAGACGCTCTTTATGACACACGACCGCGAGAGCGAGCTCCTCCAAGATCCGGAGGTGCTCGACACCCTCGCCGAAGCGTACGCCGTAGCCATCGAGCGCTACTTCCAGAGAAATGGCCAGCCATGACCCCACGCTCTGGCGGACTGGCTGCCGAGCCGGGCGCGCTTCCCCCAATCGAGCTAGGACGAGCGCGCAAGCAGCCACTCGTTCTGAAAAGCCCGCTGCTGGCGGCTTCTGGAGCTGCGGGCGCCGGAGCGCTTCTGGATGACCTCTGCGCCAACCCCGAGCTGGGCGCCCTTGTGCTGCCTGCACTCGGGCATCGGCCCCATGATAGGGCCTCCAGGCCAGGCATCGTGCTTTCGCGAGGGGGATGCCTCCTTACGCCTAGCACGCTACGGCGGCACGCGGTGGCAGCCACCCTCCAGTATTGTCGCGCGCGAGGAGACACGCCCCTCTTGGCCGCCTTGGCTCCCTCGACGGTGGAAGAATGCGAGGCGCTCTGCGACACTGCGCTCGATCTGGGCTTGCGCAGCGTCGAACTCCACATCACGCCCGACATGCCGCCCCGCGTCGTGACCGGCATGAGCGCCCTGCTGGCGAGCGCCCCGCTACAGGCGTGTCTGGTACGGCTTCCGTTGGAAGGGATATTGAGCCTTGGAGAGGCGGCTGCCGACGGTGGTGCAGACGCTCTAGTTGTCTCAGCTCCGCTTCAGGGACGTGCGCGGGGCCCGTCGCGGGAGGTCGTGGAAGGGATGCTCCACGCGCCGGCTCTTGCGCCAGTGTATGCACACGCCGTGCAAGAGGTCTCACGGATCGGCCTGCCGGTGATCGGCCGTGGCGGCATCGCGAGCTGGGAGGACGTACGGACAATGCTCGTCAGTGGCGCCATGGCCGTGGAGCTAGATAGCATTCTGTGGGCCGAGCCAGCCGCTCTCGAGCGCATCCATACGCAGCTTGCTGCAGCGGTACTGGGGTCAGGCGCAACGCACTGGGAAAGCTATCTGGCTACGATCCGCTCTTCGGCCGACCCCGGCGAGAGAGCTCCGTGTCCAGAATGAGAGTAACCGGACCAGCATTGTGGATCACGACCTCCATCATTGCGCCAAAGCGCCCCTTGGCTACCCCAGACACGCCAGCCTCGGCGAGGGAATCGCAGAAGCGATCCACAAGAGGCTCTGCCACCGCGGGAGCAGCCGCATCGGTAAAGCTCGGCCGCCTTCCCCGCTGTGCATTGCCGTACAGCGTGAACTGCGACACCACCAGAGCTTCGCCGCCAGTATCCAGCAAGGACAGATTCATGCGTCCATCGTCATCGTCCATAACGCGGAGGTTGGCGATCTTATGGGCCAGCCAATTGGCCTCCTGTTCGCCATCGCCCTCGCCGATGCCAAGCAGAATCACAAGCCCCTCGTTGATCATGCCCACGATAGCATGACCCACGCTTACCGACCCGTAGGTGACGCGTTGCACGACGGCACGCATAGAATGACCTTCCTTACTGGGCCGACGGGTTGTCTCCCGCGCTGCCCTCTGCTATAGTGCGAGCTACACGGAGGATACCATGATCAAGCTCATCATGACGTGGAACATCCGCGAGGGGAAAGAACGCGAGTACCTGCAGTTCCTCGAAAGCGAGTTCCAGAAGGCCCTGCTCGAAATGGGCTTACAACCGACCGATGCTTGGTATGCCGTTTGGGGACAAGGGCCGCAGGTCCTAGCTGGCGGCGTAACCGAGGACATGGAATCCATGGAAGAGGCGCTGCGCAGCGAGACCTGGTCTGCCTTCCGAGAGAAGCTTGGGGATCTCGTAACCGATCTCGAATGCAAAGTTGTCGAGTCCACTGGCGGCTTTCAGCTCTGACGAGCCCGCCAGGGACTCGAAAGCCTTCCAGCCAAGGTGCGAGCGTTACTCCGCCTTGGCCTCCGTTGTGCTCGAACTGGCTTCGCTGGTCGCCGGGCTCTCAGCCTCAGCCACGCCAGACGTGTCCTTGTCCTGAGTCTTTTCCTTGTCGTGACCATTCTTGGGCAAGAGGGCCGAGCGGTCGCCCCTGTTGTCCGTGATATAGAAACCCTTGCCCTTGAACACAATGCCCACGGGATGGATTACGCGATATACCGGGCCATTGCACTCGGGGCAGACCCGGATCGGCTCTTCGGAGAAATGCTGGAACCGCTCGAACACGATACCGCATTCTTTGCACTTGTACTCATACGTTGGCATCTCTATCCCCCAGAGGAACGATCTCGCTTTCTATGCGACGTGATTGGGCCCTCGCGATCACCGAAGCCAGCGGGATAGCCAAGGCCACCAAGGGCAGATTATAGGTCCGGCGAGCTGCCAGGGCAAATGCCCACAGGCCTCAGATCACCAAGCGCTGTGACAGGCACAAGGAGGGAAGCGTTGACGAGGTTGACGCAGACGGCCATCGCCGTCACTCTGGCTGTCATTGCCCTGGTTGCATCGCTCTTGCTGCTATGGTTCGTTCCCGGAAGAGTCGCCCAGCTTGCGGAAGACTCGCCGACTGTCGCACCGTCCACCAAGCCGTTCACGATAGCACCGACAGCGACAGAGACCCCCCAGGCAACGGCCACCCCGCCCCATACAGCCAGTCCTACGACCACAAGCACACCAACACCCACCGCTACGCCGACGTTGACAGCCTCTCCGACGACCACAAGTACGCCCATTCATGCGCCCGCGAGGGCAGACCCTACGCGCCTCCAGGCTCCCGGCATTGGCCTTGACGTCACCCTACGCCCAGTCCAGACCGATGATAGCCACGCCGTGCCAGACGATGCTCTCGATGTCCCCGTCTATCACATAGGATCTGCGCGCCCTGGTCATTCGGGCAACGTGATCATCTCCGGGCCCGCGAACGTGGTCAACCCTCTGCTGCAGCCGCTACAGCAGTTGACGCGCGGCGATCGCCTCTACGTGTGGGTGGGCCCCGCGCCCTATCGCTATGCGGTGCAAGAGGTATGGCGCTACGGCGAACAGGCTGTCTCTCCAGAGGCCCCTGCAGATCCACAGGCTTGGTTCGCCGACACCGATGAGCAGTGGTTGACGGTGATAGCTGGATGGCCCTGCGAAGCGGACACGGGCTGTACAGTGTTGCGCGCGCTGCCCAGCGCCTGGGATGGGGGCGACGGCTAGGCAAACGCCTCCGCCAAGCGAAGCCACTCGTTGATCGCCAGCGATTGGGGACGCCGTCGAGGATCAATACCACTCGTGGCTAGCTTCTCCCTCGCCACTGCCTTGGGCAAGCCAAGGTTGGCGGCGAGGCTGTTATGCATCTGCTTGCGACGCTGTCCGAAAGCAGCCCGGGCTAGACTAAAGACGCGCTCTCTAGCATCGGCATCCGCCAAAGGACGGTCGTGGACATCCACGCGAAGCACCGCAGACGCAACGTTGGGCCGCGGGTAGAAGGCCGTCGCCGGAACACGCCGCACGAGCTGTGGTTCCCCATAGAGCTGCACGCTCAACGCGAGAAGGCTCATCTCGCCCGGCTCAGCGACGATGCGTTCAGCCACCTCCAGCTGCACCATGAGAACCATGTGCTCTGGACGTACGCGCGCCTCAAGAAGCTGCCGAATGGCCTGTGACGTGATATAGTAGGGGAGATTGGCCACCACATGGTAGCGTAGGTCACCCTGATCCTGCTGCGCGGCTTCCGCTAGGATTCCCACCACGTCGATCTCGAGTACATCCCCGCGCACGAGCACGAGGTTGCGACACTCGGCGAGCTCATGTTCCAGGATGCCCACCATGCGCGCATCTAGCTCGACGGCCACCACGAGCCTGGCAGCGTCAGCCAGCCGATGCGTCAGCACCCCAGGACCTGGCCCGATCTCCAGCACGATGTCATCGCCCGTCAGCTCGGCCGCCGACATGATCGTGTCCATCACCGAGCGATCGGTGAGAAAGGACTGACCAAGCCCCTTGGAGGGCTCGACGTCATACTTGGCCAAGAGGCGGCGGATGGAACCCATCGGACTAGCCTGTCTCGTTGGGGTAGTTCGGTACGATCCACAGGATCTGCTCACGCGAAGGTACGGGCCCCAGCAGGTAGACGTCCACCCACTTGCGCCAGAGAATCAGATTGTGGTCGTCATAGCACAAGTCCACGCGGCGCCACTTGATGGCACTGCCGGTATCGGCCGCCAAGCCTTGCCCATAGCCCGGCACGTACATGGATTGGCCCAGCGGAATCACGCGCGGATCCACAGCGATGATGCCATAACGCGCGCGAAGACCCACACGCGTGATGCCATAGTAGGGATGGTCCATCGGCTTGCCAGCGGTCGGCGCGTTATAGGACGTGGCCAGCATGCGTAGCTTGCGCCAGTACGTGATCGGGCCGTTGGGCGTCATCTCGGTGCGCGTCACAATCTTGGTGCCATAGCGGATGATCCGATCCTGCGGCTCGAGCGCGATCCACTCCTCTTCCTCGGTCCGGAACTGCTCGCGGCCGTTCTCAAAGAGCACGCGCACACGTCGCCTGAGTGCCCCCTCGTGACCCCAGTCCTCCACCTGCCACTCATCGATCTCCAGATCCGGGTCCGCCACCTGACGCACCTCAAAGGCGATGGGAATCTCCTCCACATAGTACTCCTCGGCGATCCGCATGACCTCGACGCGCATATCGGAAGCGAGTCGAGTCTCGCCAGCGGGCAAGACATAGTCCTTCGGGCCGAGAGACACTCCCGCCTCATCGAGGAGCTCGTTCACCGTACCAGAACGCGTCCGCATGGGGAGCGTCTCCCCATCGGCGCACAGTTGCACCGGCAGGCTTCGCTCGAGGTAGATCGTGAGGCCAGCGACGATGGACGATTCGGGGACAGGCTGCACCAGGTCAGCTTCATAGAGGGCAATCCCGCGTTCACGCAAGGCCTCTCCAACGGTTCGCGCCGCTGTCACGAACGATCCTGCCAACCCGTCCTCATGGAGAGTAACGCGCACGGCACGTTGCACCCCAAGATGCACCGGTTGACGCAGCGCCGCGACCAAGGCTCCTGGTCGTCCAAGGAAGCTACCCGAGGATGGTGGGAGCCGATCTCGCGGGGTCAACGCCTGGTCCTCCACATAGACCCGATCG
>CAYOBT010000026.1:0-14714 GCA_964402205.1 uncultured Anaerolineales bacterium | reverse complement strand
AGACCCCAACAGCGATGCCGACATAGTACATTACATCCGCGATGGGCTACCGTGGGGCGATGGCGAGGTGGACTATATCGTGGCCGACAACCTGATGGAGCACCTCGGCGCGCCGTTTGGCCAAGTCATGAACGAGTGCTGGCGGGTGCTGCGTCCTGGTGGGCGGATGCAGGTGATCGTGCCGCGAGCGCCACATCCGGCGGCGTTCCAAGACCCGGAGCATGTTCGGTTCTTTACGCCGGAGACGTTCGACTACCTGGACGGCAGACATCGGCGCTGGCAGCTATACGGCAGCAGCTACGGGTACAAGCCGTGGGAGCTGATTCACCGCGAGGTGATAGACGACTGGCGCATAGAGGCCAGTCTGCGGAGGCCGTGTGCATAACATCAGCGTGGAGCTTATGGGCCAGGCGATAGCCGAGTTTGTGCCCGCAGCAGCTCGCGTGCTTGACGTGGGCTCGCGCAGCATGAACGGGCCTGATCGTGACGGGAGCTATCGCGCAGCCACATGCGGCCGCCTGTATGTCGGGGCCGACATCGCAGACGGCCCCAACGTAGACGTGGTGATGCCGGACCCATATACCCTCCCGTTCGAGGACGGGGAGTTTGGCGCGGTGATCTCGGGCCAGACGCTAGAGCACTGCCGAGAGCCCTACCGATTGGTGCGCGAGATGGCGCGGGTCTTGGCTCCGGGGGGGCACATGATACTGATTGCGCCATCGTCGGGGCCGATCCATGACGCGCCGATGGACTATTGGAGGATCATGCCCGACGGGATGCGGGCACTGGGCGAGGAAGCGGGGCTAGAGGTGATCGAGATAGGCCGCGCAGAGCGCGTGTACGATGCAGAGATAGAGCAGGGCCGCTGGTCGGCATCTGCCCCGCTGTGGTACGACGTGCGCGGCATCATGCGGAGGCCGGCATGACGGAGAGGTGGGATGGGATTATAGCCTATTGGAGAGCCGAGTGCCTACCTCCGACTATGACAAGCAGCTTTATCTTGCCGCCGGCGTATGAGATTCGCCCCACTGGCTGGATGGATGGCGAGGCGATTTATGCACACGAGATGCCGCCGGATGCGCCAGTAAGAAAGGCTGACGACGGGGGACAGGATGAAAATTGATGCAGTACAATCACAGGAGCGCATCACCATATACTTCTTGGCTAGCGTTACAACCAAGGATAATGAGGAGTCGGCAGCTTGCGGCGGCGAAACGCGGCTGGGGATAACAATGAGCCGTGATATTGCAGTCGAGCTGGTGTCGCGGCTGATGCATCATTTAGAGCCGTCATTGGGGGAGGGGGTAACCGATGGCTAACATCCTGGTTGCCTACGCTTACAGCCCGTACACGACGGCCAACTATCTGGTCAAGGCGTTCGAGGCGCTGGGGCACGATGTAGCGACAGTGGGCCCGGGACACGGGCGGATTCTGTGTGGCTGGGATGCGGATGCGTGGATATGGGTGGAGGCAGGTGGCGGGTTTCCTCACGGCCTGTTGGACCCGACAAAGCTAGGGATTCCGACCGCCGCGTGGTTTATTGACTCGCACAGCAACATGGCATGGCATCGCACGTTGGGGATGGTGTTCGATCACGTTTTTGAGGCGCAGAAAGCTTACGTGGGCCAGTTCGACCGCGAGGCCCACTGGCTGCCGGTGGCGTGTGATCCCGAGATTCACACTCCGCTGGTGGGAATCGAGCCCGATTGTGACGTGGTGTTCGTGGGCCACCTTTACGGCTCGCACCCGTGGTACCAGCGGCGGCGTGACCTGCTAGAAGAGCTCGCCAAGCGCTATGATCTGGTGGTGTACGAGGGGGCCTACGGGCAGGACATGGCGGCAGCGCACGCGCGCGGGCGCGTGGTGTTCAACGTGAGCACGGCGGGCGACCTGAACATGCGGGTGTTCGAGGGGTTGTGCAGCGGGCGGCCGCTGGTGACAGACGCGGTGCCGGGGGCGGGGTTGAGCGACCTGTTCACGTCAGGGTTGCAGCTGTTCGCCTATCACGACGATGCGGAGGCGTTCGGGCAGATTGATCGGCTGCTATCGTACCCGAGCACGGCGCGGCTAATGGGGGCGTCGGGGCGCAAGGCGGTGCTGGCAGGCCACGCGTATGAGCACCGCGCTAGAAAGATGCTGGAGGTGATGGGGTTGTGAAGCGCGCGTTGGTCTGTGGCGCGGGTGGATTCATCGGCGGGCACCTGGTCGAGCGGCTCAAGCGCGACGGGTACTGGGTGTGCGGCATGGATATCAAGGAGCCCGAGTTTCGCGAGTCGGCGGCCGACGAGTTCATATTAGAGGATTTGCGCCACAGAGGCGCATTGTGGATGCTTGATCTCTTTTTGGATGGCTTCGACGAGGTATACCAGCTGGCGGCCGACATGGGCGGCATGGGGTACATCAGCACGGCCGAGTGCGAGATCATGCGCAACAATGCGCTGATCAATAGCAATGTGCTGGATTCGGCAGTGGGCGCGGGCGTCAAGCGCTACTTTTTCAGCAGCTCGGTGTGCGTCTACCGCGACATGGCCGTGGGCGAGCCGCCGCTATCAGAGGATGACGCCTACCCGGCGATGCCGCATAACGAATATGGGTGGGAGAAGCTCTACGCCGAGCGCATGGCGACGGCCTACGGGCGGCGGTATGGCATGGCAGTGAGGATCGCGCGGTTTCAGAACACATATGGACCTTACGGCACCTGGACGGGTGGCCGTGAGAAAGCCCCGGCGGCGATGTGCCGCAAGGTGGCGGAGGCGCCCGACGGCGGCGATGTCGAGGTGTGGGGCGACGGCAGCGCCGTGCGCAACTATACCTACGTTGACGATCTGGTGGACGGCATTGTGCGGCTGATGCGGTCGGACCTGGAGGGCCCGGTCAACATCGGCAGCCAAGAGTACGTGACGGTGGACGAGCTCGTGGGGACGGTGGCGCGGGTTGCGGGCAAGAACGTGCGCATCAAGCACGTTGACGGGCCGGTAGGCGTACAGTCGCGCAACTTTGCCACAGAGAGGATCGAGAGCATTGGGTGGCGGCCACGGGTGAGCCTTGAGGAGGGCATAGCCATGACGTACCCGTGGATCGAGGAGCAAGCACGATGCGCGACGTGATCCCGACCACCAGAGTGGATCGGGCAGAGCTAGCAAGGGGGATTGGGGCGATCGACCTGTTTGTGCGCGTGGGCCTATGCCAGTCTCGCAGCGAGGCTAGGAGGCTGATTGAGCAAGGCGGGGCATACGTCAACGGCGAGCGCATAATGGCAGCGGACAGGATTATCACGACAAGGGACTTGGCAAGGGGGGCATAATGGGCACGGCTTGGGAATGGTTCATGGGGCTTGAGGGGGAAGCCGCAACGTGGTGGGGAATATCACTGGGACTTGCAGCCGCATGTGTGGTTCTAGGAATATTCGTGCTGGCGATGGCCGTGTATGAGTGGTTCGTGGATCGCAGGTGGTACAAATGAAAGTCGTGGTTTACGGCCACACGGGGGTTGTGGGCGCGCAGCTGTTCCGATGGCTGAGCGAACAAGGCTTGGCGCCAGCGGGGGTGTCGCTGGACGAGCGGGTAGGCGACGCGAGCGAGCCCGACTGGGCGTTTCTTTGCCTGCCAACGCCGACTGGCCCGGACGGGCAAGACCTGAGCGCGATAGAGGATGTGGCGGCGCAGTTGGCGGGGCGTGACGTGAACGTGGTGATTCGCTCGACGGTGCTGCCGGGCACGTGCGCGCGGTTGCAAGTCGAGCACCCCGAGTGGCGCGTGTATCACTGGCCCGAGTTCTTGAGCGCGAGAACGGCTTGGGAGGACTTTTGCGACCCGCGGATACAGATCGTAGGCCAGGACAAAACGGGTTATCTAGCGCAGCATTGGGATCGGGTATGGGGCGGGTGGTTGCCTCCGGCCGAGTCTGGCACAAAACACGTTAGCCTAGAGACGGCCGAGATGATCAAGTACGCCCACAACTTGCATGGCGCGATGCAAGTCATCTACGCCAACCTGATAGAAGACATGATGATACAGGCCGGCAATGTACACAGAGACATGCTGACGTGGGCGATGGTTGACCTGGGCTATGTCAAGGCCGATACGATTCTGGCCTATTGGAACGTCAAGAAGGACGGCTACCGCGGCTACGGCGGCGCGTGCTTCCCGAAGGATGTGGATGCGATCCGCCACTGGTTGGCGGGCAAGGTGGAGCTGCTAGACGGCATGGCGGCGGCCAACGCGCGGCTGAGGGCAGAGTCGTGAATCAGCAGGCGTTGCGCGATATGGTGCGAAAGCTGCCGACTCCAGTTGGCGGCCCGTGGGCACAGAATGAGGCGCGCCTGCGCGAGGCGATTCTAGCGGGCAATGTAGATGCCTTTCTGGGGTGGCCGGTAGTATGCGAAACGATGCGGTGGACGGCGCATAGCGAAACGATGGAGAGCCTGTTCGGGCGCGTGGTCGGAGACAACCCCGGGCGCTGGATACCGGCATTGCAGGAGCCTCGCGTTGGATGGGCAAGCGACCAGGAACACGAGGCCGAGACGACCAGTTGCAACACGCTGCATCAAGCCGGCCACGTCGCGGCGTTTGAGGCGGCGACGGGGCTCCGCATCGAGGACGCGGGATCGGTGGTCGAGTTCGGTGGCGGGTATGGGTGCATGTGTCGCCTGATATATGCATTGGGTTTTGGCGGGCGATACGTCATGTACGACCTGCCAGTGGCGTCGGCGCTGCAGCGCTACTATGCCGATGCTGTGGGGCTAGATGGCCAGGTAGAGTGTACGTCGGACACAGGCGACTTGCGAGCGATGATAGAGACGCTGCCAAGTCCTAGGCTGTTCATCGCTACATGGTCACTGAGCGAGGCGCCTATGGGGGCGCGCGATGCGATCGCGCCGCTGGTGGGTGGATTCGATGCGTATCTGATAGCATACCAGGAGCGGTTCGGCGGCATCGACAACGCCGCATATTTTGAGCGGTGGCAACGAAATCGGCCAGACATACGGTGGACGCGCGAGCGTATCAGCAACCTGCCTGGGCCAAGCTACTATCTGCTGGGGGAAAAGTGAACATCTTTGGCGCCTACCGGCATTTCAACTGGGAGGAGCACAACCTCACGCCGGCGTTGGAGTCGTTCGGCGACCTGGTGCGCTACGACTGGCACCCGCCATACTCGCAGTACGACGCGGGCTGGCACTATGGCCTGAAAGGGGCCATGAACCAGGAGATGCTGCGGCGGGTGGTGGAAGCGCACGAGCAGGAGCCGTTGGACATGTTCTACGGCTACCTGTGCGGACGGCTGGTCTATCCAGGCTACATTCGTGCGATGCGCATGATGGGGATACCGACGCTGAATATGACGCTGGATGACAAGACGCATCGGTACAGCAACCTGGAGCCAACCGGCTTTGCAGGCATGGTGGACGTCGCCAGCGCGTTTGACATGTGCTGGACCAGCGACCCGACGGCGGTCGAGTGGTACGAGAGCATCGGCGCCAAGGCCATCTACCTGCCAGCGGGAGCCAACCCAGACGTGTTCGTGCCGAAAGACGTGCCGCGCGACATAGACGTGCTGTTTGTGGGTAAAAACTATGGCCGCCGCGCCGAGATCGTGTGTGACTTGGTAGAGGCTGGCCTAGACGTGCAGGCCTACGGCCAGGGTTGGCCGCGCGGCATGGTGAGCACGCGGCAGATGGTAGACTTGATGAACCGCGCGGTGATAACGCTGGGCATAGGCGAGACGGCGGACCCGAGCAAGCTGAGCCTGAAAGGCCGCGACTTTGAAGCGCCGATGGCGGGCGCGTTCTACCTGACGCAGCACAATCCCGAGCTGCGCGAGCACTATGAGATAGGCGCAGAGATCGAGACATGGCGCGACGTGCCCGAGCTGATTGACAAGTGCCGGTATTATCTGTCCTACCGAGCGCGGGGAGGGCAGATCGCCTATCGTGGTGCCTACCGCGCGCGCAACTGCCACACGTGGCGGCAGCGGTTTGAGGATGCGTTCGTGGCGCTGGGGGTGGCGGCATGACCAGCATCCCGGCCTGGTGGCGCGCCAACCTACACGCCTACGCGCAGGCAATGGACCCCGCTGAGGCCATTGTGCTGCATGGCGTTCACGACGAGCGCACGAGTGATACCGAGCTGGACCAGTGGTACTTTTACCAAGATACTTGGGCGTTCCGGCGGGTGCTAGGCGTTGACCCAGACTGGTTGCTAGACGTAGGCAGCACGGCGCTGCTCGTGGGCATCCTGGCGCAGTGCGTGCCCGTCACGTCGGTGGACGTGCGGCCGTTGCCGGTGGACCTGCCGGGGCTGACGTGCCTACGCGGGAGCATCACCGAACTGCCGCTTGAAAGCGATTCGGTGCCGATGGTCACCAGTTTAAGTGTGATCGAGCACGTCGGGCTGGGGCGCTACGGCGACCCGATTGACCCACGCGGCAGCGAGCGCGCCTGCAAAGAGCTACAGCGCGTGCTGGCACCGGGCGGCCATCTGTTGCTGAGCTGCCCGATAGAGGACGCGCCCGTCACGCTCTTCAACCGCGAGCGGCGGCTGAGCAAGGCGCAGGTGATGGGCTGGCTAGATGACTGCGAGCTGGTTGAGGAGCATACCGTGCGCGGGGGCGCCTTGAGCGTGTGGCTGGCGGAGTTTGTGAAGGTGGGGGGATGAAACACCTATTGATTGCGGCTGGGATAGGGATCGGATTATACGCGGCGGGGCAATGGATGGCCGCCGAGGTGCGGGGGCGACGCAAGCCGCGCTATCACTATCTCAGTATCAGCTATCCCGAGGGAATACGCGAGGACGTAACCAAGATCCCGCGCGGGACAACTCCCGCGATCCGTGGAACCGATGCTTGGCCTTGGATTTGGCAGGAAGAGGAGCATGAGTCGAGGCCCGATGTGATTTATTCCCGATTGGTCTCCCATCGTCTTCAGCCAACGCCGCTACGAACAAGGCGCTTGTTTGGCTATCCTATTGACTGGAGCGCATAATGGCAGAGGCGCCTCACCATGAATGACGAACATGCGCTTTGGCTGGCGATCCGCCAGGCTATCCTGATGATAGTGGACGCTATCGAGCGGTCGCTGGGCATCTCGCCCACAACGGCAGAGCTGAGGCGTAGAAAATAGAACCGACAACCTAACTGGCAGCCCGTAAGGAGCGCCGTTTCAGCGGTGAGTTAGAAACCACCACGAGGACGGCGCTCTTTTGCGTCCCCAAGGAGGCACGAATGGACGAGGAAAAACGAACCGAGATGGAAGCGGGCCAGCCCACTGAAAGCGAGACCGTGGTGTTCTTTGGCGACACCGTCAAGGCGCTGGGCGACGGGCGCGTGGGCGGCTACCTGGTGCGATTCACCTCGCCAGACGAGCCCGACCTGGAGGCCGAGTACTTTGACGCGGAGACAGACTTTGGCCCACACCGAACAACGCCCGTGATGTACCAGCACGGCGGCGACAAGCGGCTGGGCAAGCGCATCTTTGACGACGACGCGGAGCTGCGGAAAGACGAGGTGGGCGTATGGATCGAGGCACAGCTAGAGCTGCGCGACGCCTATGAGCGATTCATCTATGAGCAGGCCGTCGCAGGCAAGATGGGTTGGTCAAGCGGCACGGCCGCCCACCTCGTGGAAAAGGAAAAGACCAAGGGCAAGGTCACGAGGATCGCCGCCTGGCCGCTGGGCCTGGATGCGTCAATCACGCCCACACCGGCGGAGCCGCGCAACGCGGTAACGCCTTTGAAATCGTTGTCCCTGGCCGAGCTGGAACTGCCAGCCGAGGAACCGCCAGAGGTGGCCGAGAAGGCCACGGTGGTCAAGGCAGAAGTGAAAGCGGAGTCGCAACACATACAGGAGAAACATGAAATGACTGAGAAAACGGAACGGGTCGAGGAGGCCCAGCCTGCTGCCCAGCCTGAAACGCCGAACTTTGAGGCGATGATCCAGGCTGCGCTCACCAAGGTATTGGGCGACATGCCCGCTATGCAGAAGGCGTTCCACGCGATGCCCGAGGGCAAGGATCGGCCTGAGGAAAAGAGTTTTGGCGACTTTCTGATTGCCATCCAGCGCGGTGACACCAAGCGCGTTAGCGAGGTGTACGGCACCTACAAAGCGCAGTCGGAAATCACTGGTGAGGCTGGCGGCTACCTGGTGCCAGCTGAGTACAGCAACCAGATTTTGAGTCTGGCGGCAGAGCGGTCGATTGTGCGCCCTCGGGCCACGGTTATCCCCGCCTCCAGCCGCGAGTTCAACTATCCCGTGCTGGACTATACCAACACCACAGCTGGCGCGCCTGCCGCATTGGGCGGAGTGGCGGCCACCTGGACCGAGGAAGCTGGCGCCAAGACAGAGACGGAAGCCAAGTTCAAGACCATCAAGCTCGTTTACCACGAGCTGTCGGGCTACACGATGGCCTCCAACATGCTGCGTGCCGACGCTGGCGCAACGCTGGAAGCGCTCCTGCGCAACCTCTTTGCGGACTGCATCGCCTGGTACGAAGACTGGGCGTTCCTGCGCGGTGACGGCGCGGCTAAGCCGCTGGGCGTCTTCAACTCGCCGGCACTGTTGACGCCGATCGCCACGGGCGACGACCTCAACCTGGACGACGCGGGCACGATGCTTGAGGTGTTCATGACGCGGCCCGACTCGGCTGGTCGGCAGAACGGCGTCTGGATCATGCACCCGCAGGTTATGAGCGACCTCGTGGAGCTGGCGGATACGGCTGGCGGCAACGTCATCTGGATTCCCAACGCCCGCGAGAATCTGCCCATGACCCTGTTCGGCAAGCCGGTCCTGTTCAGCGAGAAGATTCCCGCTGGCGCCGGTGCCGGGTCTAGCCCGACCCGCGTGCTGCTGGCCGATCTCTCCTACTACCTGATCTACAGCCGCCAGCAAATCCAGATCGACTTTAGCGAGCACTACCGCTTCATCAACAACCAGGGCACGTGGCGGTTTGTGTCGCTGGTGGATGGGCAACCGTGGCTGCAGTCTGCGCCGTACCTGGCCGACGGGACAACGCAGATGTCGCCGTTTGTTGCCGCCCGCCACACGTAGAATACAGGTATAGGAGGATAATACGATGCCTTACAACGTTGAAGCTACGGAACGGATCAAGTTCACCGACACGATCATGACCAGCGCGTCGATTGCCGGCGCATCATCCAAGCAGACCAATACCATCGACATGGGAAACTTCCGCCGTCTGGTGGTGGTCGCCCAGGTGGTGGGCACGGCTGCATCCGATACCGGCAACCACGCCCGCATCAAGATTCTGGACTCTACCGCCAAGGGCACGGTGACCAAAACGGCCATTGTGACCAATACGGTGATGTGCCAGACGGCCGGATTCGCCAGGACCAAAATCCTGGAGATCCGCGCTGAGAACGTGGGCCAGAACTGTGTCGGCACGACTCGTGGGCGGTATGTGCGTGTGCGCGGCGTGGCCGGCACTCGCGCCGCCCAGATGGTGATCATCGCGATGGGGTTCGACCCGCGGTTTGGGCCGCAGTCTAACACTGTGACCACGACTGCCTAGAGTTAGCGAGCGGGGGCGCGGCCATCGCGTCGCGCCCCCATCAGGGAGGCGATATGGCACTGACAGATTATCGCAGCGTGCATGATGCGGCCAACGACCAGTATGTGCAGGTCAAAACGGCCACCATTGCCAGGAACGGCACGCGGAGCAACGCCGTGATGATAGACGGACTGGCGCCCGTGCGGATTGCATACGATGGCAACTGGATGGCGACGGCGCCCATTGTGCATGTGAGAGTGTCCGAAACCAGCACCGGGCTTCTGCCGCTATGGAAGGCGTCGACCAGCACGGCCTACACCGTTCCTGCGGTCAAAAGCCGCGCCTATCAGCTGGCAAGTGGCGACTTCGCGGGCGTAAACTACATCCGCCTTCTGGCGGCCAAGGCGCGAGGCACGGCAGTATCGGCCAGCGCAACAGCGGTCCACGTCAGCATCGTTTGCAAGTTGCTGTAGGGACAGGAGGCCGCTATGGCGCGATATGCGAGCCTGGCCGAGGTCAAGCTCTACCGTGGCATCGCCACGACAGAGACCAGCGACGACACCCTGCTCACCAGCCTGATAGCGAGGGCTGAGGAGCAGATCGACAGCTATTGTCACCGCGTGTTCCTGGCGCCGACGACGGCGGCGGCGCGCTACTATGACGCCGTGCGCGACGTGAGCCCGGACCGCAAGACGCTGTACCTGGACGAGGACCTGGCAACCATCACCACGATCGCTAATAGCAACGAGACCAGCACTACAATCCCGTCAACGCACTATACCCCAGAGCCGCGAAACGCGACGCCCTACTATGCCATCCGTCTGAATCATCGCAGCGACGAACTGTGGACCTGGAGTGAGGCGCCAGAGGACGCGATTGCGGTAGTCGGGCGATGGGGCTATGCCACGACGGTGCCGGCGGACATTGCGCACGCAACGATCCGACTGGCGAACTATCTCTACAGCCAAAAGGACGCGAGCGTATATGACGTGACGGTGATCCCAGACGCGGGCGTGATGACGGTGCCACAGGGGTTGCCGCGTGACGTGCGCGAGATACTTGACCCGTATAGGAGGCTACGCTGACATGACGGACCTTGAGGAGGGCGTTGTGACGGAGACTTTCGAGGGGGAGTCTGTGGACGGCGGCGCATCGGTAGTGAGACGCCTGCTGGCGGTGCCAGAGGTAGAGCCGCTCACAGTGCGCGCGCCGGATATGAAAGTGATCCTGGGCATTCCAATGGAGAGGGTGATCAATCAGCACGCCTTTTTCAGCTTTGCCGAGATATTCGTGCAGGGTTGGGCGCTGGCGCGACTGGAGTACACCCGAAACGACATTGCGCGGCACAAGTTCGCCGAGTTCCTGCTGCAAACCGAGTACACGCACCTGCTAATGCTGGATAGCGACCACACACACCCGGCGGACATTGTGCAACGGCTGGCGCGCTGGTTCCAGGCCTATCCTGACACCGTTAGGGTTGTCGGCGGCCTCAACTATCGGCGCGGGTCGCCGTATGACCCGTGCGCGTTCGTGGACCCAGGCGACGGCACCTATCGCCGCATGGCCGAGTGGGGCGAGGGCGCAATCGAGGTGGATGCGCTGGGCACGGGCAGCATGATGGTCGAACGTAGCGTGTTTGAAGAGATGGACCCGCCGTACTTTGCTTACGACTACAAAGAGTGGTCGGGGTGGCCCGGCACCGACATGTACTTTTCGGAGCGGTGCCGCGAGCGCGGCATCACACTCTGGTGTGACACGACAACCACCAGCCCGCATATCGGTGATATGTTCATTGACGACGCGGCCTACCGGCGCTGGATCGCGGAGAACGGCACGCCGCCGCCAGATGTACCATGCGTGTAGGGTTGATCTGCCCGCCGAGCACGTTCCTGCGCGACCAGGCAGTGCATGGCCCGCTGGGGCTGTGGAGCTTGGGCGCGGCATTGCGCGAGGCGGGCCACGAGCCGGTGTACTGCGACCTGGGCCTGGGCGACCCGTTGCCCAAGGATTGCAGCGTGTGGTGCCTGACGGGCACGACGCCGCAACGCGCCAACATGCAGATGGTGGCCGACGCTGCCACCGTACCGTTGGTTATAGGCGGGCCGCACGCATCCAGCGCGCCAGACGACGCGCTAAAGCTGGGCGGCACGGTGATCGTGGGCGAGGGCGACCAGGTGCTGCCTGAGTTGCTGGCGGGCCCGATCCCGCATCATGCCATCATCCATGCGGCGAGGATCAAGGACCTGGATGCGCTACCATATCCCGATCGCAGTCAAGCGCGGCGGTATCACTACACGCTCAAGGATCGGGGCGGTCTGGCGCACGACTGCGCGACGGCCATCACGAGCCGCGGCTGCCCGCATCGCTGCGCGTTCTGCAGCGCGGGCGTGTGGGAGCGGCGCTACACGGCGCGGTCGGCGGCGCACGTGCTGGGCGAGATGGCCGAGCTACGTGACGTTCACGGCTATGAGGCGGTCCACTTTTACGATGACAGCCTGGCGCTGGACAAGCGGCGGCTCAAGGGCATCTGTGACGGGATGCGGCGGTTGGGCATGATCTGGCGCTGCTTTGTGCGGGCCGACCAGGTGGACCCGGCGACGCTGGGCATGATGGCCGAGGCCGGCTGTGTCGAGATCGGTATGGGCGTCGAGTCGGGCAGCGACGCGGTGCTGGATGCTATTCAGAAGGACGAGACGTCCGCTGAGCAGGCGACCGCGATCCACTGGGCGCACGTCGCGGGCATCCGCGTCAAAACGTTCATCATCGTGGGCCTGCCAGGCGAGACGTGGGAGACGCTAGAGGAGACTGAGCAGTTCATTGCGCGCACGCAGCCCGACGATGTGGATATCACGGTGCTGCAGGTCTACCCGGGCGCGCCCATCTATGAGCGGCCAGAGCGCTATGACGTGACCGTAGAGACGGCGGGCGGCTGGTACAAGGGCAAGCCGGGCGAGTATCACGTGGGGCATCGCACGGCGGCGCTGAGCGCCGACGATCTGCGAATCGCGCGTGACTACCTGGAAGCGCGATTCAAAAGGTGGGACGCATGATCTGGCAATCGGGCGACGTAACACTGTATCGAGGCGATTGCCTAGAGATTATGCCGACGCTGGCCAATGGCAGCGTAGACGCCGTGGTGACGGACCCGCCGTATGGACACAACAACAACAACAACGGCGACCTGATTCATCGGTGGGAAGCGGCGTTGGGCCGAGGAGAGCATGGCGAGGCGCGAGCGATTGCAAACGATGGCCAAGAGGCGAACGAGGTGTTCCAAGCCGTGCTGCCCGAAGTTGCGCGCCTGCTCAAGCCTGGCTGCTGCTGCTGCTGCTGCTGCTGCGGCGGCGGCCCAGACCCGCAGTTTGCACGATGGTCGCTATGGTTGGACTCGGAACCTGGCCTAGAGTTCAAGCAGATGGTGGTTTGGGACAAGGGGCCGATGGGCATGGGCTGGCACTATCGGCGCAGCTACGAGACGGTTTTAGTGGCACGGCGGACGGGGGCCGCCTGCGCCTGGTATGATGAGACGAATCGCGTCGAGAACGTGATCCGCCCTGGCGCATATGGCGTGCGCAAGATCATACCGAGTGCCGACCAGCATCCCACCGAAAAGCCTTGGCAGCTTGGGGCTATTTTCATGCGATGGCACACGCAACCCGGGGACGTAGTGCTTGATCCCTTTGTTGGCGGCGGCGCGTTTGCAGAAGCGGCGATACGAGAGGATCGCCGCTTCATCGGCATCGAGATCGACGAGGGCTACTTTGAGGTTGCCAAGCAGCGCATCGTTGAGGCCCAGATGCAACCGCGACTGGAGATGGCATGAGCGTAGAGACGACCATGACGGCGCTGCAGACGCTACACGCCAGCATCAGCGGCGTGAAAACGGCAACGGTGGCCATGCCCAGCAACCTGAGCACGGCGGACCTGCCGCGCGTGCTGGTGTGGCCGGGCGAGGCTGAGTGGTCGCTGGCGGCGATGGGGCTCAAGCGCCAAGAGCGGGTCTACATCGTGCGCTGCTTTGTGCAACCCGTCGCGCAGGACAAGCCCGGCCTAGACCCTGGCTATCAGGCGTGTGTTACGCTGCTAGAGGCGTTCGGGCAGGCGTATCAGGACGATCCCACCCTGAGCGATGCCGTAGACCAGTTGCGGACGGTAAGTGATAGCGGGATCAGTGGCGGCGGGTTTGAGCTGCAGTGGGCCCAGACGCCCTACTGGGGCTTTGTGTATCGTGTGACCGTAGTGGAGAAGACCACGTAGGAGGCAGACATGCCAGCATCGGTGTTGCGATTGGTACAGTTGTTCGCGGAGCCTGCCTCCACCTGGGGCAGCGCGGCCCGCGCCACGGTCCAGTTGATCGGCGTCACGGACGCGTCGCTGCAGATCGAGGACGAGGTTCACCAGGGCGAGCCCATGGGGTGGTTGGCGCCAGCCATCTCGTCGGCGCAGGTAGCCCAGCACGGTTCCGGTAGCATCTCGCAGGATTGCAGCTACCAGGACATCTGCTACTGGCTGGATGGCGCGTTCGGCAAGGCGACCGGCTCTGCAGCGGCAGGGACACAGTATGTGCGCAACTATACCGCGCCGCTCACGTCTGTCAGCACGCCGCAGACCTACACCATGGAGTTCGGCACCACCAACGCCAGCTACAAACTAAATGGCGCTCTCCCCGCGACGCTTACTATCAGTGGCGAGGCGGGTGGCGTGTGGGAGCTGAACTGTGACCTCCTGGGCCAGAAGATCGAGACGGTGACCATGAGCACGGCACCGTCGAGCACGCGCGCGGTGACGCTCGTGCGCATGGCCGACACCACGTTCCAAGTGGGCGCATGGGCCAACAGCACCCACACCACGGTAGCGGCGACGCTGATCTCGTTCAACCTGGAGGCCAGCCCTGGGCGACACCTGAAGCAGTTTGCGGGCTCGCTCTACCCGGGCTCCCACGGCGAGACGCGCTGGGAAGGCCAACTAGAGACGGTGTTAGAGTTCAACTCTAGCGCCAAGGCGTATGTGGACGGGCTTCTGAGCGGCCTCGTGCAACGGCGGATCCGGCTCGCGGGCACGGGCGTACCGGCGGCCAACCGCATCGCCGTGATCGATTTTGCGGGCACACTGGTGGATGGCGCGGAGCTGTTCTCCGACCGCGATGGCAACATGACGGTGAGCCTAACATGGAACGGCACCTACAATGCGCAGCTTGGCAACTGGTTGTCGCTCA
>CAYOBT010000025.1:0-14796 GCA_964402205.1 uncultured Anaerolineales bacterium | reverse complement strand
TAGAGGTCGAGGGTGCGCCGGCCTCGTTGGAGCGAATCGAGCTAGCGGTGCGCGTGAAGAGTTACCAGGAGGCAGAGGCGCCGGTGCACGAGGCGCACGTGGAGGTCGCATTGCGCGATGGGGTGGGGCGTGTGCCGCTAGAGATTCCGCCGCAATCGCCGGGCTATTATGTCTTGGTGCTTGGATGTGCCGCGACGGAAGAGTTGGCGGCGAGCGAGACCGAGGCGTCGTTTGGCTGCCTGGGGCCTCTTGAGATGGAGCCTGGTGCGGATAGCGCCATCGCTCTGGATGCCGGCATGTCGTGGCCCTTTGAGCCGGGGGGGACTTCCGTGGACCGCGTCTTTGACGAGGAGCGCCTCCGCACAAAGTGCGAGGCCTGCTACCGTCTGGGGCTGCGGTCGCTGCGCGACCGCCTCAACTGGCATGAGGTCAATCCGGAGCCGAACCTCTTTGACTGGGGCAAGTATGCAGTGGCTGCGGAGGCGCAGGCGGAGGCCGGGCTTGATGTGTATCAGGTGTTCCACAACACGGCGGGCTGGGCAACCGTGCCCACCGTCGACGGGGCTGAGCGCCACAACCTGCCGCCGGCCGATCCTCGCGATCTCTATCGCATGACGCGCCAGCTCGCGCACGACCTGGCTCCCGAAGCTAGCTTTTTCGAGTTATGGAACGAGCCGGATATCCAGTTCTTTTCCGGTTATGTGTGGGACTATGCGGCGATCGTCAAGGCGGGCTATCTGGGGATCAAAGATGAGTGGCCAGAGATGGGCGTGCTGTGGGGCTCGCGTTGCCAACGCACCGAGTTCTGGACCAAGGCGCTGGCCAACGGCTGTGGCGCCTACTGGGACATATTCAACCAGCATAGCTATGGCGAGCCGGAGGACCTGTGGGAGCTCCATCGCCAGGACCGCGAGCTCATGGCTTCGGTGGGTGTGCAGCGTCCCATCTGGATGACCGAGATGGGGCGCCGTGCTGTTCCCGACGCCGATGCTAGCTATGTCGCCGGCGAACGCGAGCAGGTTTCGTACCTGCTGCGGGCGTACGGGTGTGGGCTGATGTCGGGCCTTGATCGCTTCTACTATTTCTACCTGCAAGAGTTCCTCGAGGCAGGGGCCAGGCTGTGGGGTTTGATGCGCGGAGATCTCAGCCCCAAGCCCGCGTTTGTGGCGCTGGGCGCCCTCATCCGCCAGCTCGGCGCTGCGGTACCTCTCGGCTACTTTCGGCAGGATCGCACCTACTGCCTGGCGTTTCAGCGTGTCGCAGACGACGACGCAGCCGACGGATGCGCCGTTGATGCCGTGGGGCTGGCCTGGTCCTTGGATGGCACGCCGCTGACGGTGACGTGCGGGCCTGGCGCCTATGTGGTGAGCGCCGTGGGGACGCGGATGCGCGACTTGCCCCCAGGCGAGACGACCCTGGTTTGCGATGAGCAGCCTGTGTTCATCCGTGGGTTGCGTCCTGATGCCCTGGCCTTGCGACCACCCTCACCACGTCCGCGCTATGCCCCCGATCTCACGCCACCAGCCGAGACACTCCACGTCTGGCTCCAGGCCGTGTCGCGCCCCGATCAGCCCTATCCGGAGAGCCAGGATGTGGCCCGTCACAAGCTGGCGTTGGAGACCGGCCCGGGCGATCTGGAGACGGTAGCCTGGCGCGTGCACAACTGGAGCTCGAGGAGGGTGGATGTGGAGCTTGAGCTCGATCTTCCGGCGGGTTGGGAGGTCGAGTTGTGGGACGGTGAGGCGTTGGCTGTGGCGCCCGGCGAGACAAGCGTGGCGCGTCTTGCGGCGCGTGTGGCGGAGCTGGACGATGGTGTCGAGGTCAGCGTGGGAGCCAGGCTGCTTGAGAACGGTGCACTGCGGGATGAGGCGCGGGTGTACTATCGCA
Organism: uncultured Anaerolineales bacterium; assembly: GCA_964402205.1. Taxonomy (GTDB): domain Bacteria; phylum Chloroflexota; class Anaerolineae; order UBA1429; family UBA1429; genus DAIRUQ01. The sequence goes on along the minus strand of CAYOBT010000025.1, from coordinate 12,909 downwards.
AGCGGAGCCAGACATAGACCGACGGGCGGGCCAGCGGAGGCGCATCAACCTGCGCACGGATTCGCCCACGCGGTCCAGGGCACGGCAATCAGGACCCTGGTTCCCTATAGCCCGCTGTACCACACCAGCTCGCCAGCTACCATGGTAGCGAGGACCTTGGCTCGCAGGATCTGTTGCGGCTGGCTGGTGGCTAGGTCGCAGTCCAGGATGGTGAGATCAGCGAGGTTGCCCGGCCTGAGAGTGCCGAGTTGGTCTGCCATGCCGGCGGTGAGCGCGGGTCCCCGCGTGTAGGCGGCGATGGCCTCGTCTAGGGTGAGGCGCTCTTGCGGCTGCCAGCCGTCTGGCCCCGGCGACCCGTCGGCGCGACAGCGGGTCACGGCGGCGTGGATGCCGGCCAGCGGGTCCAGCGACTCGACGGGGGCGTCGGACCCAAAGGCGAGGCGGGCCCCTGCGCGCAAGAGGGATTTCCAGGCATAGGCGCCTCGACAGCGCGCCCTCCAATGCTTCTCGGCGATCTCCATATCGGCGGTGGCGTGGATTGGCTGCATGGACGCGACAACGCCGAGCGCCCCCAAGCGGGGGATATCGTTGGGGTGGAGGAGCTGGGCATGCTCAATGCGATGCGGCACCGATGCCGGCGGCTGCAGTGGGTGGCGGCGCTGGGCGGGCTCTAGGGCCGCCAGTGCGTCGAGCACCTCGCGATTGGCGCGATCTCCGATGGCATGGATGGCCACTGCCAGGCCATGGGTTGTGGCCCGCTTGACTGTCTGGCGGATCTCGTCGGGTGTCATGGTGCTGACGCCGTGATCCTCGGGCGCGTCGTCGTAGCCTTGCAGCATCGAGGCGGTACGCGGGCCCAAGGCTCCATCGGCGAACATCTTGACGTGTCCCAGCCTCAGCATGGTGTCGCCGAGGCCGCTCTCCAGACCGAGCTGGATGGCTGCATCGAGGTTCTCCAGGGGGATGCTCTTTAGCACGCGTAAGGTGAGGTTCCCCTCGACGCGTAGTCGCTGTAGGGCACGCAGATCGTCGGCGCCGCCCATGTCGTGGACGCCGGTGAGGCCTAGGCGGTGGATCGCCGGCAGCGCACGGCGGATGGCCTCCGTCAGCTCCTCTACTGTGGGTTTCGGTTGGACCCGCCGCACAAGCCCAGCCGCGCCCTCCAGGAGAATGCCGGTGGGCTCGCCCAAGGGATCGCGCAGGATCCTGCCGTCAGCGGGGTCGGGCGTCTCACACGTGATGCCAGCGCGCTCAAGAGCCATGCTGTTGACCCACATGGCGTGCCCGCTCTTGGCCACTAGGGCCACCGGATGGTTTGGCGCGACACGGTTGAGCTGCTGACGGTTTGGGAAGCCGCCTCCCCAGAGGTTGTGATCCCAGCCCAGTCCGGTGATCCAGCTCCCCTCAGGCGTTTGCTCGACGCGGTCAGCGACGCGCTCCAGGCATGTGTCAAGGGTGTCCGTGCCGGATTGGACCTGCTCCAGCCCCAGGGCGTACCAGTCGAGGTGCATGTGGGCATCTGTCAGGCCCGGTAGGACATGGGCTCCTCTGAGATCTAGCGTCTCGTAGGGGTTGGGGTCGGCGCTGGACAAGGCCTGGGCCTTGTCGGCTGCGCGGTCGGCACTGCCGACGTAGGCCAAACGTTCCTGCTGGATGACACAGGCCTCGGCGTGCGGCGTGGCGGGATCGCCGGTATGGATGGTGCCATTCGTTACCAGGCGTACGCTGGACCTCATCGAGCGAGCACCTCGGGGTTGACGAGGTCCATCTCGCCATAGGCGCCGCGCTCCGCGAGCAGGATATTCTGCAGGGCGCGAGCGGCCATGCGCGCGCAGGCTTCGCGCGTGGCGCTGGCGACGTGTGGCGTCATGATGACGTTGGGGAGCGTTCGCAGATCCTTGTCTGGATGTGCGGGCCGGTACGGCTCGTGGGCGAACACGTCGAGGGCGGCTCCAGCCATGCGACCCTCGCTTAGGGCGTCGTAGAGAGCGACCTCGTCGACGACAGCGCCACGGGCGGTGTTGACGAGCCATGCGGTTGGGAGCATCTGCGCGATGCGCTCGGCGTTGACCATGCCGCGGGTAGCGGGCGTGGCGGGCACGTGCAGGCTGATAAAGTCGGCCGTGGGGACGGCGTCTTCCCACCCTCGCACCAGGTCGCTGTAGCCGTGTTCGTGGCAGTAGGCGGCGACATCGACATCGCGCACCTCGACGCCCAGCACGCGCATGCCAAAGCCGCGACTGGCGATCCCGGCCAGCGTCGAGCCGATGGCTCCGCACCCGATGATGGCCAGGGTCTTGCCGCGCACTTCCGTGGCCAGGATGCCACGCCAGTGCCCGGCCTGGGTCTGGGCATTGAGGTGCGTCAGTTGACGGGCGCCGGCGAGCAGAAGGCTCATGGCGTGCTCGGCGACGGATACGTGCAGCGTACCGGGCGTGATGGTGCAATAGAGGCCCCGGGCGGTTGCCTGCGCTAGGTCTAGTCCATCGTAGCCTACGCCAAAGCGGGCGAGGACGGCACCCGGTTCCATGGCCTCGTACAGTGGACCGCCAAAGCGCTCGCCGCTCAGGATGGCGTGTCGGATGTTGTGCTCTCGGATGAACCCGGCCAACGCGTCTTCGCCACCGGGCGGCACCTCGACGCAGACGAGGCCGTTTTCGGTGGCCCGGGCAAACACCTCGGGCGCTCGCTGCATCACCCCGCGCGGGACGGCAATCCTTATACTCATCATACTCTCCTATACCTGATCCATGCTAGCGTGTCTGAAGCACGCGATGGCCTCCGAGACGCGCAAGGCGCGGCCGAACAGCCTCAACTGTGTGATCTTCGCGCCGGGGTTGGCGCCGATTCGCAGCTCGTCGGCGCCGCTAGGTCCGCGCCAATGGGGGTTGTTGCGTCCCCAGCCGAACTGCCGCGCGTTGCCGCCATCGCACAGCCGTCCATCGATGACCCACAGGATCAGCTTGGGGCCGCCATCCACGATGGCGACGGCGTGATGCTGACCCTTGTCCCGCAGTAGGCCTGGGTCAGCGGACCAGCGGCACTCGGTCCGGCCATCGTGTAGCGTCAGGCTCAGGGTGTCGCCCTGGGCGAACTCGATGGCAAAGCCGGCGCGGGTGGGATCTCGGTTGGAAACAAGGGCTCGGCCCGGCTCGACACCGTCGAGCGAGAAGGTCAGCTCGATGGCAAAGCCGGCTCGGAGGTCGCGCGTGCCATAGTCGGCGCGCTGCGTGTCGCGGACGGCAAAGCGCGGGAGCTCTGGCAGCGCGATGGTTGCGGGGCTGGAGCCGCGCCAGGCAAGCAACGCGTCGCTAGGCCGCAGAGCGGGGTCAGGCTGTAGCTGCTGGAATAGCCCGTCGAGTAGCTTCGGGTCGATGGCATGGACGCGGGCGACGTCTTTCTGCGTCTCGCTGACATAGGCGGTGCCATCGTCGATGAGGAGATCGGGGTAGCTCATCCGGACGAAGGGGTCGTCGTCATAGAGGAGGATCTCTGGCTGCGACCAGGCGATGGTCTTGCCGGATGGGGTGTCCACCTCGACGCCGCCACAGATCCAGGCGGGGTTGCGGTCCTCGTAGGGAATCTGCGCTGATGTGGCCTCCCGCACAAAGCGCCCGCCGTGGTTGTGGAACCAGTAGAGATAGCGACCGTTGCCGTAGGGCCAGCAAAAGTTGGCCGCTCGTGGGTGCTTCATGGGGTGGCCGTCGGCAAAGCGTTGGTAAGCGGGCGTCGTCCACGTGCGCCCGCCGTCGCGGCTGAGAGCGCAGACGGGATGGCCATCGATAGACCGGTACACGGCATAGATGGAGCCGTCGCTTAGGACGACATAGCTCTGTTCCTCGGCGATGGGACCGCCGCCGGGAGGAGTCCGCAGGCCATAGTCGCCCTCAGGGAGTGTCTCCCAGTGAGCCTTTGCGGGGTCGTCCAGGTGAAGCAGATCGGGGCTCTGGAGCAGGATGCCCTCGGACCGCGTAAAGAACCCGTCTCCAAAGCCGCCGACCTTGTGCAGCGAGACATACGCGGCACCGTCCAGGATGAAGGGCTTGCCAACGTTCCAGAAGAACAAGAGCTCGCCGCCGTAAGCGTTCTGGCGGTCGATGTCCATGACGCGTTGCGGGATGTCGTACCGTTCGGGTGACCAGGTGCGGCCGTGGTCGTCGCTGAACCGAAAGCAAAAGTGGCCCAGGCTATCGACGCGCCGGCATATCCCTTCGGGATACACGTTGGGGTCGCCACGGACAACGCGGATGTTGTCGGTGTTGTGGTTGTAGAAGCAAAAGACGCGACCCGATGGCGCCGCCAACAGCACGGCATACGACGCTTCAGGGCCGTTGGCCGGCTCGACGTCGGTTGGCTCTGACCACGTGTGGCCGCGATCGGTGCTTCGGAGCGTCACCACATGTTGCCCTGTTTCGCCTTCTCGTCCAGCGCCCGTGGTCATGACGCAGAGCCAGGCGCCGTCGGCGGTGTTGACGAGGTAGGGTTGATCCGAGTACAACTCGGATGGTATCTCTAGTCCGTTGCGTATGTTACGTGGATCGCTGTGACGAGCAGCGGAATCTGCTAGCATCGGCTGGCTCCTTTCGAGTGCAACGAGGGACACTCTAGCACGCCGCGTGCTTGGGGGCAAGAGCGCCGTTAGATGGAGGGCACTATGCAAGTGAACAAGGACCGCCTTCTTGCGGGAGCTGCGATGGTGGATATCACGCCTCCTGCTGGGACGCACCTGGCCGGCAGCGCTATGGGTGAGCGACGGCCCGCGCACAGCATCCTGGACCCCCTCTATGCCAAGGCCCTTGTGCTGTCTCAGGGCGACAGGCGTGTGTGTATGGTGACGCTGGACGTGACCATCGTGGACGAGCCCTATACGTCGCAGATGCGGCTGGGCATCTCAGAACGAGCTGACGTCCCTCTGGACGCGATCATGGTCCACGGCATCCAGACCCACTCGGCGCCCAGCATTGGGCACTTTATGTTGGACCCGGATTTTCCGTTGGAGACGACGCCTGAGACAGAGTACCTCCGTGGGGGCGAGACGGCCTTTGCCGAGATGGTCACCGCGGCCGTGATCGAAGCCGCTACGGATGCCGCCCAGCGCTTGCAGCCAGCTCGTATTGGCGTGGGCCGCGGCATCCTCGGCGATGTGGCTTTCAACCGCCGTGGCGTCCGTCGCGACGGCTCGATCATGATGCCCAAGCCGGCCGGGCGTGAGAGACAGCCTTTGGGATTGACAGATCTCTGCCATCTAGAGGGACCTATTGATCCCGAGGTTGGCGTGGCATGCATCCAGGGCCTAGACATGCGGCCGATTGCGATGCTATTGCACTACACGTGTCATCCCGTACACATCTTTGGGCAGCCAGAGACGTACCAAGCTGTCTCGGCGGACTGGCCTGGCGCTTGGTCCAACGAGGTGCAGCGCGAGCTTGGGGATGATGTCGTGCCGCTAGTGCTGAACGGCTGCTGCGGCAACATCAATCCGTGGCATCCCTTTGATCCCGATTGCCGCCCCGACCATCTGCGCATGGGACGCAAGTTAGCGGAGATGAGCAACCGTGTGCTCCATACGCTAGAATACGCCGAGAGCGCCGACTTGGATTGGCGCCTGACCCATGTGGCTCTGCCGTACCGTGAGATTCCCAAAGATCGGCTACGTGAGGTAGCCTTGCTCCTGGATGATCGGCCCGATCCGCCGCGTGGGCCTACGGGCGAGGTCGATCCTCTCTGGTTCAGTGCAGCCTCTACGCGTAGCGTGGAGCTCTGCCGAGCTCGCGAGCCAGTTTTTGCGTACGAAATCCAGGTGCTGCGTGTCGGCGACTTGGCGCTCGTTGGGCTGCCCGGCGAGCCCTTTGTGGAGGGACAGCTTGCCATCAAGGAGAGATCCGCTGCTCCTTACACCTTTGTGGCGCACTTGACCACGCGCTATGTAGGCTACTTGCCGACAGCCGACGCGTACCAGCGTGGTGGGCACGAGGCCAATGCCAAGGTGACGTACTGGGCCAAGCTGGCTCCTGGGTGCTTGGAGACTGTCACCGAACAAGCCAGGGCTTTGGTGACGGGGCTCTACGCTTAGTCACTCGCTCCTGGTTTCCCTATCCAGGGATGCTGCCCGGTGCATTTGCGCGTATCCCGATGGCGAGACTATAATAGCCATCGTTATGATCGAGACGTCGTCTCCCAGCACTGGGTGGCGGTGCGATGACGCACAACGCCGCGAGGGAGGGGCGTCTCTTTTTGGTAGAGTGTGGGAGCCGGTGTCATGAAGCAGGTCAGAAGGACAACCCAACGACCGGAAGAGCAAGCCGAGGAAGCCGTTCGGGCGATTCTAGACATCGAGCGCCAGACGCGAGAGCTGCTAGCCCAGGCACAGGAGAGGGCGCATCGGATCGTGGCTGGTGCTCGTGAGCGTGCCGATGAGCTGAAAGATGCTGCTGCTGCCGAAGCCGACGCGCGGGCAGAGCGAATCCTTGAGCGTGGCCTTGCCGATGCCCAACAGCAGGCGGACGAGATCCGCGAGCGGGGCAAAGAGGAAGCCGCTGCCTGGCGCCGGCAGGCCGAAGCACGTCTATCCGACGCCATCCGCTTCGTCGTGAACGCAGTGGCTCCTTCGGACGAGGAGGTCTAGGTGGGGTCGGCCTTTGCCGCCCTTGGCACGGCCGGAGCGAACGCGCGTGTGCGCGGGCTTTATGCCCGTCGGCTCACCGAAAAGCAGTGGGACGACTTGATCCGCTCAGACGACTATGAGGGGGCGCTGACAGCGCTAGCCGCTACGAGCTACGGGCGCGTCCTGGGGCCTCTGCTTGGCGATAGCAATCTCACGTTGAGGCGTGTCGAGCGCGAGCTATGGGCTGCCTCAGCGAACAATTGCTGGCATGCTCGCGGCATGCTAATGGGCGGAGCGCGCGACCTGTTCCGCGTGTGGTGGCAGCACTGGGAGCTGGAGAATCTCAAGACAGTGTTCCGAGGCGTGCACTATGGCCTGGACCACGAGGCCGTCAGGGATCTGCTCATCCCGCTGGGTCGTAGGCAGACGCTGCCTTGGGATGCGCTTCTTCACGAGACGACGGTGTCCGGTCTCATCGAGCGGACCGAGGGCACGCACTATATCAACCCGTTACGCAACGCCACCCCCGCCTATCTGCGGGACGGCACGCTGTTTGCTCTAGAAGTCGCACTGGATGTGCGTTATTACCGGGACGTGGCGCAAGCCATCAAGCGTCTCACCGGTGCCGACCGCAAGGTGGCTCTTCAGCTCCTGGGCACCTATATCGACATGCTGAATATCCTGTGGGCCTATCGCTATCGGATCTTCTATGGCCTCTCTCCAGAGGAGATCGTCAACTACACGCTGTGGCATACCTGGCACACGGGCACCGATCTGATACGCGACATCGCTCTGGGGGCATCGCCGCGCGAAGTTGTGGAACGCGTCTGGGGTTCCTGGCGCGTGGACGTGTCGCCCTTGGCGGGTATGCCCGAAGGGCAGATGGTGCCCGTGTTGGAGATGATCCTGGAACGCTACTGGCGTGGCTTGGCTAGGAAGGCCATGTCAGGATACCCGTTTGGGCTGGGTCCCTTGCTGGGATATGTGATTCTGGACGAGCTCGAGTGCCGCGACGTGGTTCGCGCTCTGGAGGGGAAGGCCATCGGCTGGCCCCCCGAGCGCATCCGCGAGGTCTTGGTACGAGCTGAGGAGTAGCGCGTATGTTCGTACCCGCCGAGATGTCCGAGGTGGACATCTTTTGCTACCAGGACGATGTGGAAGAAGTCGCCCAGACCGTGGCAAGCTTGGGCGTGATGCACCTGATGGACGCCAACACCCTGGGCAAGTGGGGGAGCGATTCGGCGACTGCTTGGTCCGGTCGCATTAGTGCCTACACCGCCTACGAGGCACGCATTCTCCGACTCATGGAGCGGCTCGATATTTCGTCTGAAGGCGCGGTGTGCCGGGGCCGCCTCGACCCACGGGGTGACGTCACGCACATGGCGGAGCGTCTGGACGATATGCAGGGCCAGGTCAACGCGCTATCGGAGCGAGCGTCGCAGCTTCGGCGCGAGATAGAGCGCTGGGAGCTGATCTCACGTTCGCTCACCATCCTGGAGCCGCTGTCCATCAGTCTGGCGGATCTCCGGACGCTCGAGCATCTGCATATGGTCGCTGGCACGATTCCGCAAGAGAACCTTGTAAGGTTGCAGGCCAGCTTGTTCCGGATTCCGTACTGCATCATCCCTCTCTACCGTCAAGAGAGCCGTGTGCTCGTCTTTGCGTTCTGTGCGAACGAGCATGCGCCGATTCTGGAGCGCGCTCTAGAGAGTGCATTCTTGGACCCGTTGGCGCTGCCTGAGGAGTATGGTGGCACGGCCCACGAGGTTCGCGAGCAAATGGAGGATCGCATCGCGGCCGAGAGGCAAGCTCTGGAGGAGACGCTACAGGCCAGGCAAGAGCTCGCCAGCGAGCTGGATCCCGAGCTCAGGGAGATGCTTGCTCGTGCGCGTGGCGACAGGGCGATGGCAGAGGCCATGGCTCACTTTGGCTATCGGGATCAGGTCTACCTGATCGCCGGCTATGTTCCTACCGACGAGGTGCGCAATCTGCGCGAGGCCATTGAGGACGTCGCGGGCGGCAGGGCGACCTTTGAGGAAAGCTCGCCGCACGGACCCGGACAACGCACGGTGCCCACCTTGCTTCGCAACGGCCCCCTGTTCCAGCCGATGGAAGCCCTTGTGGCGACCTATGGCGTGCCGGGCTATGACGAGATCGACCCGACGCCCTTGGTCGCCATCACGTTCGCCGTGATGTTTGGGGCCATGTTTGGCGATCTTGGCTCGGGGCTCGTCTTGACCCTCGTGGGGGCTTTGCTGGCGGCGCACGCGATTCCACGGTTGGGCCGATTTGCGTCTCAGGGCGTGTTGCTCTTGGCTTGTGGGCTTTTCTCGTCTCTCTTTGGGGCGCTGTACGGTTCGGTGTTTGGCATAGAGGAACTGATCCCCTCGTTGTGGCTTCAGCCGCTGAACAACATCCCGCGGCTGTTGATGACTTCCGTTGCGTTTGGGGCCGTGGTGCTCAACATCGGGTTTGCCGCCCATCTGGCTACCGCTGCTCGACAGAAGGCTCTTGCTCAGACATTGTTCGACAAGAATGGGGTAGCGGGGCTGCTGTTGTACTGGTCGTTGGGGGCCATGGTGCTTCTACCCGCCCTGGGATATGCGACGCCATGGTGGGCGGCCATTCTGGCTGCGCTGCTCGCGTTGGTCTTGTTGGCAGGCGAACCGCTCACCCATTGGTTGCTGGGCGAGAGACCGCTTATCGACAGCAATCTGAGTGAGTACCTGGTGCAGTCCTTCTTTGAGGTGTTTGAGGCTCTGATCAGCTATGTGAGCAACACGCTGTCCTACGTGCGCCTCGGAGCCTTTGCCGTTGCTCACGCTGGTCTGAACATGGTCGTCTTTATCTTGGCTGACCTCCTCGCCGGCGGGACGGTTGGGGCAGTGCTGCGCGTTGCGGTGATCGTCCTTGGCAATCTAGCCATCATCGGGTTTGAGGGGCTGATTGTGGCGATCCAGACGCTGCGTCTGGAGTATTACGAGCTGTTTGGCAAGTTCTACAAAGGTTCGGGGGTACCCTTCAAGCCGCTAACACTACCGGCGATAGAGTGCGAAGCTGAAGGTGCCTGAGCAAGAGGAGGGCATGGGATGTACGCGATGCTTGCTGTTCTGATCATCCTTCTGTGTGGGGCGCTGGCGGGTTCCGTGGGCCTCCGACGCTCGCGCACGCCAAAGGCCGGCCTTCGCGCGATGGTGGGAGGCATATTGGGCGCCAATGGCTTGGCGGTTCTGGTATCTGCCCTGATGGGCTTTGTCGTGTTGGCGCAGCCTGCGCTCGCCGAGACGGCCACCGCTGCAGACTCTAGCGGCCAAGCCGCGCTCGGGGCTGCTCTGGCCACGGGCTTGGCTTGCATCGGCGCCGGCATCGCGGTGGGCATCGCCGGCGCAGCGGCCATTGGTGGCATCACGGAAAAGCCAGAACTGCTGGGCCGCACGCTGATTTTCGTTGGTTTGGCAGAGGGCATCGCTATCTATGGACTGATTATCTCGTTCCTGATTCTGACAGCGTGATCCCGCGAGTTGGGAGAGTGCGATGAAGGCGTTTGTGATCGGCAGCGATGGCTGCGTTTTGGGGTTCGCCTTGGCAGGCCTTGAGGGGATCACGGTGCGTAGCAAAGACCAAGTGGATGCCGCGCTGGATCTCCTCATGGGCGACCCTGGTGTTGCGCTGGTGCTCATCTCTGCAGACGTCGCCGCCCTTGCCCGAGATCGCGTCGACGAGCTCAAAATCAACAGTCTCCAGCCCCTATTGGTAGAGATACCTGGCCAGCACACTGGCACGAGCTACCCGCCGCTACGTGAGTTCGTCCAGCGGGCCATCGGTGTGCAACTGGAGCGGAACTGATGGTGACGGTGATTGGCAACGGTCTAGACAGCTACCTCCTTCGACGCGCGCGAAACGGGGCCATGCGCAAGATCGCTGACGCAGAGCACGAGGCCGCCGAGCTCGTGGCTCATGCCGCGGAGCAGGCCGAGACGATCCACGGGGGCGCGCAAGACGAGGCGCGGCAGCAAGTGGCCGCCGCACGCCAACGCCTCACAGCGCGAGCCCAGCTCGAGGCGCAACAGGCTTTGCTCAAGATCCAAGAGCAGATGCTCGAGCGTGTGTGGCGTGTGGCGGCCGAACGGGTCGAGGCACTGGATCGCTCCCAGCCCGAGAAACAGCGGCTGCGAAGGCTGCAAATCCTCACCCTTGAGGCGGCCGAGCAGTTGGGTGGCGGCGAGCTGACGTTGCGGGTGAACGAACGCGATGCAGAGCTCCTCACGGCGGATGTCCTCGCACAGTGGGCCGCCGCCTGGCAGGATCGTCTGCCGGGCTTCAAACTTGCGATTGCCCAGGAGACCGAGAGTGTCGCCGGCGGGGTGATTGTTCGGAGAGCTGGCAGCCACGAGCTCGTCGACAATTCGTATGACCAGCGATTGGCAGTCTCGCGCGAATCCTTGCGTGGCAACGTCATGGACATCCTGGCGTCGACGGGCGACAGCGAGGAGGCCTAAGTGCAGCGGGCTGGCACCATCACATATGTCAACGGACCTGTCGTCCGTGCTCGCGTCACCGGCGAGCTCCGGATGATGGAGCAGGTTGAGGTAGGGCGGGAGGGTCTCGTCGGCGAGGTGATCGCCCTGGAAGGCGATCTAGCTACCATTCAGGTGTATGAGGAGAGTGCGGGGCTGGTGCCCGGTGATCCCGTGAAGGGGACCGGGATGCCACTCGGCGTCGAGCTTGGGCCTGGGCTCATCGGCAGCATCATTGATGGCATTGAGCGGCCGCTAGTAGCCCTGGCTGAGATCGCCGGTGACTTTATTCCGCGGGGTGTGGTGACAGATGCGCTCGACCGCCATCGCTCGTGGCGCTTTGTACCGACTGCCGTGGTGGGTGACCATGTTGCTGGTGGCGCCACCTTGGGAACGGTGCCCGAAACGCCTCTGGTGCGCCACCGGATCATGGTGCCGCCTGACGTCTCGGGCGACCTCATTTGGCTTGCCGAGGAGGGCGGCTATGGGGTGAATGCCCCCATCGCCCGCGTGCGAACTCACGATGGTGAGCGCGAGCTGACGATGGTGCAGCGCTGGCCGGTGCGTACGCGGCGTCCCGTCTCGGAACGGCTCTCGCCAAACGATCCGCTGATTACGGGACAGCGCGTCATTGATGCTCTGTTCCCCATGGCCAAGGGGGGCACGGCAGCGATTCCGGGTGGCTTTGGGGCTGGCAAGACGGTGCTTCAACAGGGCCTGGCCAAGTGGTCTGACGCGCAGGTCGTCATCTATGTGGGGTGCGGCGAACGCGGCAACGAGATGACGGATGTCCTGGAGCAGTTCCCTCGCTTGCAGGATCCGCAGACGGGTCACTCGTTGATGGAGCGCACCATCCTCATTGCCAACACCTCGAACATGCCCGTGGCCGCACGCGAGGCGAGCATCTATACCGGCATCACCCTTGCCGAATACTACCGGGACATGGGATACCATGTCGCTCTGATGGCCGATTCCACGTCCCGATGGGCTGAGGCCTTGCGTGAGGTATCGGGGCGCCTCGAGGAGATGCCTGCCGAGGAAGGGTTCCCCGCGTACCTGCCCTCACGTCTGGCGTCGTTCTACGAACGGGCTGGACGCGTGCGGACCTTGGGTGGCCAGGTGGGCTCGATTACTGTTGTAGGAGCTGTCTCTCCGCCCGCCGGCGACCTCTCTGAGCCAGTTACCCAGCACACGCGACGCTTTGTGCGCACATTCTGGGCGCTGGACAAGAGCCTTGCCGCCGCTCGCCATTTCCCCGCGCTGAACTGGATGGCGAGCTATAGCGGGTATGCCGAGACCGTCGCCGATTGGTGGCGCGAGAACGTATCCCCCGAGTGGTCGGATTGCAGGCAGCAGATCTCGAGCGTCTTGCACCGAGAGTCCGAGTTGCAGGAGATCGTGAGACTGGTTGGGCCAGATGCGTTGCCCGATGAGCAGCGCTGGCTATTGTGGGTCGCTCGCCTGATCCGGGAGGGCTTTCTCCAGCAGAATGCCACCGATCCCCTGGATGCTTACACGACCCCCGAAAAGCAGATGGCGCTGCTCCAGCTCATCCTGCATGCTTTGCGTCGGGGGCGCGAGGTGCTGGCCAAAGGAGCTCCCGTGAGTCGCTTGGAGAATGAGATCAGCATATGGCCTCAGATGATCCGAGCCGCCGCCACCGTTCCTAACGATGATCTCTCTGCATTGGATGACATGCGGGATCGTCTTGACGCGCAGATGGACGCTTTGCTCAAGGAGTACCAGTCATGAGTCAGAGCAGGGCGGAGGCATCGGCTCGATTGGCGA
>CAYOBT010000024.1:0-14867 GCA_964402205.1 uncultured Anaerolineales bacterium | reverse complement strand
GTCATCCCTGTAGGGTATGCGGACGGTTTCCGTAGGGCACCTACCACCTGGCAAGAGGTGCTAGTGCGAGGTCAGCGCGCCCCCATCATTGGACGTGTCTGCATGGACCAGACTGTCATCGACGTGTCGCACATCCCCGGCGTGCGCCAAGGCGATCAGGTGGTCCTAATCGGGCAGCAGGGAGAGAATCGCATCACCGTGGATGAGGTCGCGGCGCAGCTGGGAACGATCAACTACGAGGTCGTATCGGAGATCCTAGCTCGCGTACCCCGCGTGGTCTAGAGCAAGACTAGTCACTCTCGTCAGGGTCCTCGGCGCGACTGGTGAGCGATGCGCGCTGGATCGCGTCGCGACCGAATCGCCCGCGGATCTCGTCCACCGTACGGTCAAGGAGAGCGCGCCGCTGGTCCATGTCGTCAAAGAGATGGAGCTGGTACCCTGCCCCCTTGATCAAGCCCGTCACGCCCACACCGAGAAGCCGCAACGGCCGCCTTCCGCGCCAGTGCTTATCCAGAAGCTCCTGCGCCGCCTCGCAGATCCGCTGGCCCTGGTCCGTCGGCTGCTCCAGACTCACCTGCCGCGTCACCGTGGCAAAGTCAGCATACCGGATCTTGATGCGCACCGTCTGAGCAACCTGCCCCGCCGAACGCAAGCTCGCGGCCACGTGCTCGCTCATTCGCAGCAGCTCTCGGGCAAGCACGGTCGGGTCGCTCACATCCTCGGCGAAGGTTTGCTCCTGGCTGATGCTCTGGCGCCGCTGACGGTGCTTCACCGGCGAGGCATCCAGCCCCCTAGCAGCCCTCCTCAACGCAGCCCCGTGATCCCCAAGCACGCGCTGCAAATAGTCATCGCTAGCCTCGGCCAAGTCGCCGATCTTCTCCATGCCAAGCTCTGTCAAACGCTCAGCCGTCACCGGGCCAACCCCCCAGAGCTCCCGCACCGGCAGGGGAGCCAGGAAAGCGGCCTCCTCATCGTGCTCCACCACCAACATGCCATCGGGCTTGGCCTGTCCGCAAGCGATCTTGGCCACCTGCTTGCTGCTTGCCGCGCCCACCGAGACGGTCAGGCCCACCTCGGCCTTGACCCGTCGACGCACCAGAGCCCCAATCTCACGCGGGGTGCCCCACAGCCGCTCACACCCAGTGACATCCATGAACGCCTCATCGATAGACAGCTGCTCCACCACGGGCGTGATCTCGCGCAGGATCGCCATGACCCTGTGCGAGTAGTCGGCATAGATGCGGTGATGACCGTGCAGTAGAATCGCCTGGGGACACAGCCGCAGTGCTTGAGCCGTTGGCATGGCCGATCGCACACCATAGGCGCGAGCCGCATAGGAAGCCGATGAGACGACGCCCCGCGCATCGGGATCGCCACCGACAATGACGGGCTTGCCTCTCAGCGCGGGGTCGAGCAGCTCTTCCACTGACGGATAGAACGCGTCAAGATCCACATGCACGACCCAGCGTGGGCTAGGCATCGATCACCCCACGATGCAACCAGGCAAGGCAAAGGCGCGCTACAGAGGGGTAGCGCGCCTCAGGCCCGAACACGGCTATGCCGCGGGGTTGCGCTCAGCCACCAGCTCGATTTCGAATCGACCAAAGTGGCTATTGGCCGCGGGACCGCCCTCGCCATACGCATAGCCCGTAATCGTCGCCGTAAGGGCCAGAGATTGCGTCTCGAGGGTCAACATCAGATCGTCCTCTGCCACCGTCAGCTCGCCCTTGGAGCTCAGACGGGTGTAGAGGACTTCATCTTCATAGGCGTATTCGCTCGCCACCACGGCCGAAACCGTGCGGATGTCGGCCTTGTCAAAGAGCCAGATCTCGAAAGCGTCGACCAGTTGCTCGCCCTCGACGTCAAGCAGATCTCGGATCCCGACGCCACACTCCCCCAGGAAGGTACCGTCGGCATCCTCGATGGTGAACGAACAGTCGAACTCGTCCAGATCCTGTTCATACACAGCTTGGAAAACCCCAAGCGCGTCGCGTGGCACCTCTGGAACCAGGTCTGTCTCTGGCTCGTCAACGGCCTCGGCAGGAGACTCGTCGACGTCGACCTCTGGCGCGGACTCCTTTTCCTCTTCGGGCTCCTCGGGCTCTTCGAGCTCTTCAGGCTCTTCGGGCGCGGTCTCCACGGGCGTCGGTTCCGCCCCAAGATCCTCTTCCTCATCGCCCTCGTCTTCCAGAGCTGGGACATGCACAAGCGCATCGGCCGTCAGCTCGGTAACGTCGAGATCCTCATCATCGGCGGCATCCTCTGACACGCTCACTTGGGGGACTGTCTCCCAGCTCACCTCCACGGCGCCAGAAGCCCGAACCGGCTCGGGCTCCACATCGGCAGGTTCGGGTCGCTTAGCGTCGGCCGAGTCCGCGATATCCCCCGCCTGGACAGGCTCCTCTTCCCAGCTTGCCGAACCCGTAGACTCGGCCAAAGCCTGAGGAGCGGCGCTCCCCATGCGAGCGATAGACCAGACCAGCGCGCCCGCGGCAAACACAAAGGCTACGGCACCGAGAGCGATCAAACCAACACGGGGGCCAGTCCCGCGCTCGGCGGGCGCCTCATAGTCACGCAACGTCGGGTCAGGCAACCCTACCCCGCTCGCCAAAGCATCCAGGCGCGCCGCGGCAAGGTTGTTGCCCTCGGCACGCTCGGCGACGGCCACGCGAGCCACAAAGTTCGCCACCTGCTCCCAGGTTGTGTCATCGTCCATCAGCTCAGCCAGGCGCTGACGCGCTAGGTCCACATCGCCGTTCAGCGCAAAGGCATCCGCCACCATGACGGCATAGTCCATCTGATGGCGTAGCCTCAAGTCAGAGGGATCGGTGTCATACCAACGCACGGGGAACGCATACCAGCCGAGGACCAGCCCGATCAGCACGCCCAGCGCCAGGCCGCTTGCGGCGATGAGCAGCGTCCTTGCCGTCCGATTCGACGCTCGACGGTCCACCATCTCGGCCCCCTCTCATGCCTTGCCCAGCTCATTCGGTCACACCCCGAAGCGGTATGCCCGAAGCTAGCGCTAACTAGCCTCCCACTACGGGCACCTTGGGCACACGCGTCAGCACCTCACATCCATTCTCACGCACAACCACCATGTCCTCAAGACGGATCCCGCCCCAAGCCAGATCGTACACACCCGGCTCAACGGTGACGACGTTGCCCGCCTGAAGCGTATCGTTCGAACGCTGCGAAGCGTAGGGGCTCTCGTGGATCGCAAGTCCCACGCCATGCCCCAAACCATGCCCGAACTTGCCCTCATAGCCGCCATGGTAGATGATCTCGCGGGCGACCGCGTCCGCCTCGCGGCCCGTCATGCCAGGCTTGATCGCCTGCTCAGCGGCTACCTGCGCCTCTAGGACAAGACCCCAGGCCCGCTGGTAAGCATCGGTGGCCTCCCCCACGCAGAAGGAACGCGTCAGGTCCGAGCAATACCCGTCCAGCAGGGCTCCCATATCAATGACCACGGGGTCCCCGCGCTCGATGACGCGATCGCTCACCACGGCGTGGGGCCTGGCCCCGTTCACCCCGCTGCCTACGATCGTGTCGAATGACAGCTTTTCGGCGCCATGCGTGCGCATATAGACCTCGAGCTCCCAGGCCACGTCGCGCTCGGTGACGCCAGGTCGAATCCACCCCATGATATGCGCCATGGCCTCGTCCGCAAGCTCCACAGCGGCCCGGATGCGAGCGATCTCCTCGGCGTCCTTCACACGACGCAGGGCCTCGACCATCCCGCTGGCCGATTCAAAGGTCACGTCAGGCATGGTCTTCCGCCAGCGCTCGAGCTGATCCACTGTTACGTGCGCCCCATCGAAGCCGATGCGCTCAAGGCCAATCCCGTCAACGCAAGCTGCCAGTCCCTTGTCCTGATCCACGCCCAACTCGACCAGCTCAAACCGCGGGGCTTGCTGACGCACCTGCTCGTGATATCGAAAGTCGGTTGCCAGATAGAGAGTGTCCGGGCCCACGATCACCACCCCGTTGGAACCGGTAAAGCCGCTTACATAGCGGCGGTTCCCTGGCTCGGTTACGAACAGCGCATCTAGCCCACGCTCAGAGATGCTACGTTGTAGTGCTGCAATGCGATCTGTCATCTGCCTACTCCTGATGTAAAGGCATCCTCGCTCCCTAGCGACGAGGGCCCTTTTCCCCCATGCCTAACTCAAACAGCGATCGAGTCACGGGCATCATCCCAAAGTGCGCTGCAAAGTGCGCCACAACCATCGACTCAACATCGCTCATCGAGGGCGCCTGGCCTAGCTCGGCCTCTATGCTGGTCACGAACCCATCGCGGATGCCACAGGGGACGATCATGCGCCAGTGCTCCATGGCCGGGTCCACGTTCAGCGCAAAACCATGGTACGTCACCCGCTTGCTGACGCGCACGCCCATGGCGCAGATCTTGTCCCCATTCACCCAGACGCCGATCTGCCCCTTCCGTCGGCCCCCTACGATCCCAAACTCGCCGATCGCGGCCATGATGACGTCCTCAAGGCCGTGCATATAGTCGCTAGGACCGATGCCCAGCGACGCCAGATCGATGATCGGGTAGCCCACAAGCTGCCCAGGACCGTGGTACGTGACATCGCCACCGCGCTCGATGCGCACCAGCTCGATGCCAGCCTCCTGAAGCGCCTCGGCGGTCGCTAGCACATTCCGCGGATCCGCGCGACGCCCGAGCGTGATCACCGGCTCGTGTTCCAGCAGCAGAATCACGTCGCTCACGTCGCCCTGCTGACGGGCTGCTACGAGTCGGTGCTGCAGAGCGTGTGCCTTGCCGTAGGGCTCAAGCCCGAGCTCCACCACGGCCAGCGGACGAGACGTCATCGCTGATCCTCGCCCACCATCGCGCCAACAAAATCCCGCTGCCCACGCGCAAAGTCACCGATGCACATCGCACGCTTGCCAGCTAGCTGAACCTCGTCCAAGATGAGGACCCCTCGGCCCGTAACGATGCCCAGCCCCTCGTCCGTCTCTACCACGCGGCCAGGGTTCTCGTCGCCTTGATAGGGGGACGGATGAGCCGCCAGCACCTTGAATCTAGTTCCAGAGAGCCAAGTACAGGTACCGGGCCAGGGCGCAAAGGCGCGTACTTGCCGAGCGATGACGGCAGCGGGCAGAGACCAGTCGATCTCGCCCTGGCAACGATCGATCGGCGGCGCCAAGGTTGCGCGATCGTCGTCTTGCGGTCTTGGCGTGATCTCGCCGGCCACCCATCGGGGCAGCGTCTCTAGCAAGAGCTCAGCCCCCAGATGAGCGAGCTTGGGAGTCAGCGACACGGCCGTCTCTTGAGGGCTAATGGGAATAGGTCGTTGGGCGATGATGGGCCCCGTGTCCAGTCCCTCATCGGTGAGCATCAAGGTCACGCCCGATTGCTTGTCGCCGTGCAGGATCGCCGCCTCCACGGGCGCTGCACCACGCCACCGGGGCAGAAGCGAAGCGTGCACGCCGATAACTCCATGCTCTGGCATCTGCAGCACCCGCTTCGGCAGGATCTGACCGTACGCGGCCAGCACGAACAGATCAGCCTCGGCTTCTTCCATAGCAGCCAGCACGGCATCGTCGCTCCGAAGCCGCTCTGGCTGGAGCGTCGCGATCCCTAGCTCGCCTGCCAGGATCTTGACCGGCGGCGAAACGCACTTGCGACGCCCGCGACCCACATAGCAATCCGGCTGCGTCACAGCCGCCACGACGTGGTGTTCGTCGGCCAGTGCACGCAGCACGATAGCGCCGTATTCTGGAGTGCCGAGGAAAAGAAGTCTCACCATCATCTTTAGCCCAAACTCACGCTCACGCTGTCACAGATTCTATCACATCGGCTATAATGAGGCAACGCTCGGAGCTGTCCCGATGGCCGCAACCCTCCGGCTTGGCTCGCGTAGAGGGTACGTGAAGAGTTGGGGACGGAGCACAGCCACAAGGAGATCAAGGTGACAGATCAACAGAACCCATTCGACCTAGGCACGGGCGCCCCGCCGGCCGAGCCCACCAGCGATGACAAGCTCTGGTGCGGCTTGTCCTACTTTTCCCAGTTCATCATTCCGGCGGTCTTGCCGCTGATCCTGCTTTTGGGCGAGCAGACGAAAGAGAAAGAGTTCGTCCGACATCACGCCATCACCTCATTAGGGCTCCTCGCGGCGGCTGTCGTCTATGAGATCGCAGCCACCATCATCTACAGCATCATACTGCTCATCCTCCCGCTCTTGGCCTGCATCCTCTGGCTCGTCTTTGTCGTGCCCATCGTGCCGTTCGTCTACTATGGCATCAAGGCGCTCAAGGGCGAGTACGTCGAAGTGCCCTACCTGAGCGAGTTCCTGCGCAAGCAGGGCTGGCTGTAGGCATTCGGACTAGCCAGATCGCGGACCCATTTGCCGTAGGCGGGACGTAGGACCCGCCCCGCCTACGGCGCTTGGCTTGACCGTTCTGCCCACCTATAATCCTCCGCATGCTGATGCATCGGAGGATCCCCTATGCTTGATCAACGCTGGACCCATCGCCCCATGGCCCCTGCCGCCTTCCTCGGCACGCTTTCCGACCTCGATCCAGTGCTCGTGCGCATCCTCTTTGCTCGAGGCTATCGCGACACTGATGCGATTCGGGCATTTCTTGCCCCACCCAGCACGCTCCAGAACCCTTTCCAGATGAAAGGCGTGACAGAAGCCGTCAAGCGCATCCTAGACGGGGTAACCCGCCAGGAGCAGATCGTCGTGTACGGCGACTTTGATGCCGACGGCGTCACCGCAACAACGTTGCTCACCTCCGCCTTGCGGATGCTGACCAGCAACGTGCAGCATTATATCCCCGATCGCTTTGACGAGGGCTATGGGCTCAACGCGGATTCGCTCGAGCGCCTCGCTCAGGAGGGCACAGACCTCGTCATCACCGTGGACTGCGGCATCCGCTCCCGCGCCGAGGTGGCCCATGCCCAGAGTGTAGGGCTGGACATGATCATCACCGATCACCACTCTGTGCCGAGTCAGCTACCGGCGGGTGTAACCATCATCAACCCCAAGCAACCAGGCTGCGACTATGCGTTCAAGGATCTGGCCGGCGTCGGCGTCGCGTACCGCCTCGTGGACGCGCTTTTCGCAGCCGCCCACAAGACCGGTCTCGCGCCGCAGGACCTCGATCCGCGACCGTTTCTCGATCTGGTGGCCATCGGGACGGTGGCCGACATGGTCCCCATGGTTGGCGAGAACCGTGTGCTGGCCAGGACCGGCCTAGAACGCCTGCGTAGCGCACCACGCCTAGGCATACGCGAGCTCGTACGCGTCTCGGGAACGCCGCTGTCCCAGGTGGACAGCCAAGCCATTGCCTTCCGCCTGGCCCCGCGCATCAACGCAGCCGGCCGCCTAGATACGGCTCACGCAGCATATCGCCTGCTCGCCGCCAGCGATCCCGGCGAGGCAACCCAGCTTGCCCAGCAACTGGATGCCATCAACGATGAACGCAAGATGCTGCTGGATACGCAAACGCAAGAAGCGGCTCGTGTGGCTCGCGAGCAGGCCGGCGATCCCCTGCTCTTCGTCCAAGGTCCCGACTATCACGAGGGGATCGTGGGGCTGATCGCCAGCCGGCTATGCGAGACCTACTACCGACCCACGCTCGTCATGCGCGCCGATGGCGAAAGCGCTCGCGGCTCCGCACGTAGCATTCCCGAGTTCCACATCACCCAAGCTCTGGAAGCGTGCGACGATCTGCTGCTACGCTACGGGGGTCATGCGCAAGCAGCGGGGTTCACGCTCACGGCGGATCAGCTTCCCATGTTCCAAGAGCGTCTGCTACGGCACGCCGCCGAACGATTGGATCCACGCAAGCTATCCCCGCAGCATCGTGCCGACGCCGTCGTCTCCCTCGGCGAGATCAGTGAGGCCACCGTCGACGCGCTCTCGCAGCTCGAACCGGTTGGTGAGGAGAACCCAGAGGCCGTGCTAGCCACGATCGGGCTTGAGGTGCGCAGTGTGAGGCCCGTTGGCCGCCAGAGCAAGCATCTTCAGCTTCGCGTGGGCGATGGCACGGTAGAGCGGCCCGTCATCGCGTTCCGCATGGGGCATCTAGCGCGCGAGATCTCCCCCGGCGACGCCATCGATCTCATGTACGTGCCGAGCATCAACACATGGCAAGGTCGCAGCTCGCTCCAGCTGCGCGCCACGGCCATTCGCCCCTCGCGCGCCTAGCCATGCGACTTGACGTGGCGATCGCATCGGCCTAAGATCGCCACGCTGCAGAGGCCACACAGGGTACTGTACCGACGCGGTATGCTCCGCGGGCTTGCGCCAATGAGGGCGATCTGCGCAGACGTCGCGCCTAGGCAGGCATCTGCCTGAGCACGCCTGCAGTCGCAGGCAAGCCCTCGACGCTCGGAAGGAGCCACAGCATGCCGCCAGCTATGGACATTTGGACGGCCCTCACGCTCGACAGCGAACGGGAAGCGAACCGCATTGTGCGGTTCGTGCGGCGACAGCTGGCGCGTACCGGCCGCGAGCGCGTCGTCCTGGGGCTTTCCGGCGGAATCGACTCAGCCCTGACCGCTCTTCTCTGCGTGAGGGCCCTCGGCCCCGATCGCGTCATCGCCATGGCCCTTCCCCACGCCACTTCCAGCCCTTCCAGCGAGAAGGATGCCCGTTTGCTAGCCGACCAACTCGGCATCAAGCTGACGCGCTTTGACATCACGCCCATGGTTGAGGCTATGGAGCAGGCCTATCCCAACATGGGCGCGCGCCGCCGCGGCAACATCATGGCCCGCTGTCGCATGACGGTGCTGTACGATCAATCGGAGGCCTACAAAGGGTTGGTGGTCGGCGCGAGCAACCGCACCGAAATGCTCCTAGGCTACTTTACGCTCTATGCCGACAATGCCGCGGCCTTTCGTCCTATCGGTCACCTCTACAAGCACCAGGTACGCCAGCTAGCGCGCCACCTTGGGGCACCGGAGGCCATCCTAACCAAGGCCCCCAGCGCCGACCTGTGGGCGGGGCAGACCGACGAGGGCGAGCTGGGCTTTACTTATGACCACGCCGACCAGATCCTGTACCTCCTCACCGAGTGCGAACGCACCCCGTCTCAGGTCGTAGAGCTCGGCTACTCGCGAGAACTGGTGGATGCGGTCTGGGGCCGGATGCACTGGTCAGCATTCAAGCGGCGAGAGCCCCCCAGCCTTCCGACAGACAATCCGTGCATCTTGTGAGCAACGCGTATCGCCAACGCAAGAGCCTCTCGAGGCAACCGTCAGCATAACTCAGGAGTGAATTCGATGACAGCGACGCCCGCCCCCTCAGCAACCCCCCACGACCGAGCCTGGATTCTTGACCAGGTGGAAAAGCACCGAGTGCGCTTCATCGACCTGCAGTTCACCGACATAGTCGGGATGGTCAAGAGCGTCACTGTTCCCGTGCAGCAGTTGCCTCGCGTTCTTGAGGAGGGCGTCTGGTTCGATGGATCCTCCATCGAGGGATTCGCCCGCATCAGCGAGAGTGACATGTTCCTGGTCGCGGTGCCAGAGACGTTTGCCATCATCCCGTGGAACAGCGGCGCCGCCAAAGACGCGCCGTACGGCCACCATACCACCGCGCGCCTGATCTGCAACGTTCACACGCCCGACGGTGAGCCGTTCATGGGCGCCCCCCGCGCTGCTCTCATGCGCATGATGGACGAGGCCCACGACCTGGGCTACGAGTTCCGCACGGGCCCAGAGCTCGAGTTCTTTCTCTTTGGCAGGAACGAGCGCAACGAGCCCGACGTTGCACTGCGCCACGACGAGGCCGGCTATTTCGACGCCACCGCCGATCGCGCCGTGCTCGTCCGACAAGACATGATCACGGCCCTGGAAGCGTTTGGCATCGAGGTCGAGGCGGGCCACCACGAGACGGCGCCCTCGCAGCACGAGATCGACTTTCGCTACGGGGATGCCCTACGGTCGGCCGACCACTCGGTGACGTTCAAGTACGTGCTCAAGGCCATCGCTCAGCAACATGGCCTGTATGCCACCTTCATGCCCAAGCCGTTGCACGGCATCGCCGGCTCGGGCATGCATATCCACCAAAGCTTGGCACGATTGGATACTGGCGAGAACGCCTTCTCCGATCCGGACGCGCCGTATGGCCTCTCTGAGGTGGCGCGCCAGTTCATCGCTGGGCAGCTCGCACACGCGCGTGGCATGTGCGCTGTGCTTGCTCCCCTGGTCAACTCCTATAAGCGGTTGGTCTCCGGCTTTGAAGCCCCCGTGTACGTGAGTTGGGCGCGCGTCAACCGGTCCGCTCTCATCCGCGTGCCTCGCGCCGCGACGGCCGCTGCCGTTCGTGCCGAGTTGCGCTGCCCCGATCCTAGCTGCAATCCATATCTGGCAGCCGCCGTCATGCTGGCCGCTGGGCTGGACGGCATCCGCAATGCGCTGCGCATCCCCGATCCCACCGAGGAGGATCTCTTTGAATCCGAGTGGGCGCGTCGAGGCCTGACGACCTTGCCCGGCTCGCTGGAAGAGGCCGTCGATGCACTGGAGCAGGACCCCGTCATCCAGGACGCACTGGGCCCGCACATCTATCAGCGGTTCGTCGACGCCAAGCGTCAAGAGTGGCAGGCATTCCGCATTCAAGTCACCGAATGGGAGCGCCAGCGCTATCTCCCCATCTTCTAGGCGGCACGCCATCTGACCCTTGACGCGAAAGCGGGAGCATGCTTGAGCATCCTCCCGCTTTCTCCTGCAAGACGCGTCGCGTCGCTAGCCTTCCCTGGGCAAAGCGAGAAACGGCGCGGTAGCCACCACCTGCAAGGCCGCGACGACCATCAGCGCCTTGCCCAGTCCAGCCGCGTCCCCCAAACGCGCCCCGATCAAGGGCCCTACGAACATGGCTAGGTTTGCTGCCATGCTCCACACGGCCCCGAAAAGGGGCTGACGCTCGTCTGGGCACGACGCCAGCATAAGGTCGAACAGACCCAAATCAATGCCAGGCGCAGCCAGCCCCCAGAGGAGGGCGGCTGGTAGCAACCACACCGCCGAAGGCGAGAGCGCAGTCAGCAGGACATAGACCGCCAAGCCCCATGCTCCCGCAAACAGCACCCGACGATGCCCCCATCGCCCGGCAACTTGTCCCCACACCACATAGCCGATCACCAAGGCCGATGAGCCCAGGGTTGCGCGGAAGCCGAGCAGACCATCGGAAGCCTGCAGCTCGTTCACCCAAAAGAGGCTGAATAGCGGCGCTCCCAGAAACAAGGTGATCCTGTACGAGCTGGTCGCTAGCAAATACCTGACGAATGGTCGGTAGCTGAGTGCTGGCCTGACATACTCTCTCAGACGCGCCCAAAGAGACTCTTGCACAACCATCTGCGGGATGGCCGTCGGATCGACCTCCACCTTGCCAAAGATGTACGGATCCAGCATCGACAGTGCAAAGGAGATGAGAAAGACGACCTGGTAGTTCAAAGGGAAGGCAATATGCTCCAAGAGCTGCCCAAACACCGCGCTACCAACGGCGCTCGCCAAGCTCATGATCGCCCACCTAGCACCATTGACCCTCGCTCGTCGCCTAGGCGAGAACCCCCGCGCCATCACCGAGGTCCAAGCGGGCAACGCTACAGCTTCTGGGAACGCCTTCAGGAGCCACACGGCGACGAGAATGGGCGGTAGCAGATGGTAGCGCTCTGGCGGCACAGCGAACGGGATGAGCGCAACCAGAAGGTACACCATCTTGATCAAGTACGCGCTGCGCACACGCACGCGGACCTGGTCGGTGCTGCGCTCGGCGATCATGGCGCCAGGTATCAGCAGCGCCGTAGCGAAAAGAGCTGGCGCGGCATTGAACCATCCCAGAATCGTCGAGGATGCGCCCAAGCGGGCGAGGAATACAGGCAAGAACGCCATGATTCCGCCCGTCGCAAACCCAAACATCCCCGTGTTGAGGTAGAACAGCACCTCGTTGCGATCATCGCGGGTCTGTGGATGAAGCAGGCGGCTATGTCTGACGCGCGCATTCAAGAGCCGCCAACCATGGACGAAACTCACGCTCATGCTACTCCCCAGGAGAAACCGTTGGCCGACGGCCATTGTACGAGCCAAGCGTACCGACGCAACTAGTCATACGAGCGATGGATAGCCGGGCCGGCAGCTATGCGCTTGACAGAGCGATGCCCGCTCCCTAGAGTGATGCGCGGCTAGAGTTCGCCGGGGTGCGAGCCTCTACCCATGATGTTCTCGATCACTTACCCAAGCGAGGCGGTCCCATGCGCGTCATCGACACCGATCTGCCAGGGCTACGCATCATCGAGCCCACGGTCCATGAGGATAGCCGCGGGTTCTTTATGGAAAGCTACAACTACCGCGACTATGCCAAGTGCGGACTAGACGACATATATCTGCAAGACAACCACAGCCTCTCTGGTCCCGGCACGCTACGAGGGCTCCACTACCAGCTCCCACCGGGGCAGGCCAAGTTGGTCCGTGTGGTTGTCGGAGCGGTGTACGACGTCGCCGTCGACATCCGCCGTGGCTCACCCACCTACGGCCTGTGGAGAGGCTTCTGGCTGTCGGCCGAGAACAAGCGGCAGCTCTACCTGCCCACAGGCTATGCGCACGGCTTCTGCGTCGTCAGCGAGCGAGCCGAGTTCCTCTACAAAGTCACTGGATACTATGACCCAGAGCTGGAGCGCGGCATCGCTTGGGATGACCCCGATCTTGCCATCGCATGGCCCGTCGCCGAGCCTCTGCTCTCTCCCCGCGACCGCCAGCACCCGCGCCTGCGCGACGCCGAGAACACTTGGGCATTCGCCAAGACGGGATCGTGAGAATGGTCCAGCCGCGCATCGCGAGCCGGCCACCGCTGACCTAGAAGAGCTCCTTGAGCCGGTCCGGGGCAACGACGCCCTTCTGCGTGATGAACGCGGCAATGAGGCTGTGCGGCGTGACGTCAAAGGCGGGATTGTGCGCCCGAGCCTCCTCGGGCGCCAGACGAACTCGTGTGAACTCGCCATCGTCGGTGCGGCCATAGGCATAGAGCACCTCTTTCTCATCGCGCTCCTCGATGGGGATGAGATCGCCCGAGGCACACTCCATGTCGATGGTGCTCGTAGGCGCCGCCACGTAGAATGGCACGCCATGCGCCTGAGCGCAGAGAGCCTTCTCATAGGTGCCGATCTTGTTGGCCACGTCACCGTTGGCCGCGATACGATCCGCCCCCACGATGACCATATCTACCTCTCCGCGCTGCATCAGGTGACCAGCAGCGTTATCCGCGATGATGGCATGTGGCACCTGCTCGCCACGGAGCTCCCAGGCGGTGAGGCGAGCCCCTTGCGAACGTGGTCGGGTCTCGTCCACCCAGACGAACACTTCGATGCCAGCGCGGTGTGCGGCATAGACCGGAGCCAAGGCACTCCCCCAATCCACGAACGCCAGCCAGCCCGCATTGCAGTGGGTGAGGACACGCACCCCGTGCGCTAGCGAGTCGGAAGCCTCCGCTGCCTCGCGCTTGCCCGCGAGATCGGAGATGAGCCCCGCGCCTCTCCGGCCGATGGCCTCGCACCAGGCAGCATCCTCGTCAGCGATGGCCTGCGCCTCGCCCACCGCCGCCTCCTGGGCCTCGGCTGACGTCTCGGCTGCCAGGGCCACTTTCAGCACGCGACGCACAGCGTAGAACAGATTCTGCGCGGTTGGGCGTGTCGCCTGCAAAGTCGCTGCACCACGCTCCAGATAGCCCCGCCAATCTGCGCTTGGCGCCTCGAGCGTCACCTGAGCCATCCCAAAGCCAGCCGTTGCCCCAATGGCGCCGGCACCGCGCACAACCATCGTCTTGATGGCACGGGCAGTCGCCTGGTGATCCGGGAGGTCGACGATCTCAAAGCGATGCGGTATCAGCGGCTGGTTGATCATCCTGACGACGGCGCCGTGCTGACCTGCGCTTTCCATCCACACCGTTCGATAGTGACGACCGTTGACGATCATGTTTCGCCCCTTCCGTTGGCGGCCAAGGCCTCAAGGTGCACCACCGCCCTACTCTTTCGCCTCGCTGCTCTCGACGAATGCCAGAATGCCATTAGCGATACCCGCCGCCACGCGGTGCTGCTCCTGGGTCAGCAAGGATCGATCGCCCCCCATGAACCCGCACTCGATGAGGGCGGCGGGCGTCTCGGGTGAAATGCGGCGAAACGCGTGGTATCCCGTCATGTCCTCCGTGATCGTCTCATCGTGGACATCAAGACCCGTTGCCACAGCATAACTGCTGGCCAGCGCATCGACCAGTCTGTCATCTCGGCGCGGGTCAGGCGAATCCGCAGCGCGTGCAACCTTGTAGCCGGAGAGCTGCACGCACGAGTCCGCATGGATGCTCACCAACGCATCGGCTCGGTACCCCTCCAGCCGCTGCGTGTACTCGGGCAGTACCTCGACGCGGTATCCCTCTTGTCGCAGCAGGCGCTCGACGCGCCTCGCGATGGCAAGGTTCAGATCCACCTCTCGCAGCTCATCGCCGGGGCACACGGCACCGCTGTCGCTCTGCCAGTGGCCTGCGATGAGCCCTACCGAAGGCGTCGGATGCAAAAAGCCCTCGACCGCACTACGCACGGCGGGAATGCGGTACGCAGCCTGGATCGCCAATCCTACCAACGCAGCCAGAAACAACGTTCGGACGCCACGTCCCATGGCTCGCATAGGACTGCTTTGCGCCCCAATACCCTGCCTAGCCGCGCGCACGTTGCCTCCTGAGAGCCCCATAGCCTCACCGCACTCGCCAAGAGTCTATCCCGGGAGGCTAGTCCGGTCAATGGACGCGCCGCGTTGGCCTGCGCTTTGATAGGCGTTCCGGGAAGGCTATAATGCTTCTGGCCTCAAGAGGCCGGCCCGAGTCGCGATATGGGCTTCAGACAAGCAG